>NZ_JAUOSD010000054.1:0-7508 GCF_030548265.1 Marinovum sp. 2_MG-2023
TGCGTTCGAAATGACCGCCTGAGAAAATCACCCCTGGGGACCGTCACAGGTCAATGCCGTCAAGTTGGCAATGCCGTTTCGGGTCTTTGGGGCAGGGGGGGGATACCGCAGTGATGCGGTATCCCTTTTTTGTTTAATCCTTCAGCGGTAACCAGACCGCCATGGTGTTGTCGTCGCGGTTGTTCCACGCGAAATAGGGGATCAATGTCGTGGAGACCGTGGCCTTTGACGGTGTTGCCAGCGGGGCATAAAGCGCGTTGCTGCTCCAGGGCGCGCGCCGTGGCAGGTCCGCCTGCAACAGGGTGTTGCCCTTGAACATCCCTTCGCCCGCAATGGGCGTCAGTTGCGTATGTGCGGTTAGCGCGACCTCGTCGATGCTGGTCCCGTCGGGCAGATCCGCCCCTTCAAGACAGTAGACCACCGGCCCCGCCATGATTGCCGCCTGACTGCGGGTTTCTTCGACCTCTGGGCGGGCGACCATGATGCGGGGCGTGATGTCGAGCACCATTGTGATGACGTCGCCCTTGGCCCAACGCCGGGTCAACGGCAGGTATCGCGGTCCCTGTCCGGGGGTGGCAATCGTCTCGCCATTGATGGCCACGGCGGTGGATTGGCTCCACCCGGGAAGGCGCAAATGCACGGTGCATTCGTTTTCCGGCGCGGCATCCACCGTGATGCTGACATCACCCGACCACGGGAAATCCGACACTTGCGACAGCGCGAGGTGCCCACCGGCGACTTCGGCTGCGAGCGTGTTGGTGCCATAGAGATGCACCCAAACCGCATCCGGGCCGGTGGAATAGGCCCAACGATGCAGCCCGGCGATGGTGCGCGTGACCTGGGGCGGGCAACAATAACAGGTCCAGCGGGTCCAGCGACGTGGTGAATCGTTGTTGCCGATGAATTGCTTTTCACCATTGAACCGCAGCGGGTTGGAATAGGTGAAATGCGTGCCGGACAGCGACACACCGGACAGGCCGGTGTTATACATCACCTGTTCGATCACATCCCCATACCGCGCGTCACCGGTCAGTTGCAGCATCCGCCAGCTCCACATCGCGTTGGCGATATTGGCGCAGGTTTCATTATAGGCTGTGTCTGACGGCAGCTGATAGGGGCGACCATAGGATTCGGCGATCTGCTCGTATCTGGGGTGGCTGCGTTCCGATGTGCCTTTGTGCAACGCGCCGATTCCGCCGGTGATGTACATTTTGCGATAGGTCGAATCCTCCCAGATGCGGGTGATTGCCTGCATCAACGGCGCTTCGTCGGTTTCCATCACCAGATCCGCAGCCCCGGCCCAAAGATAGGGGCCGGTCACGGCATGGCCCACGGCCTCTTGTTCCTCAAGAAGTGGCACACGCGCCTGGCTTTGATCGCCGTTGTTGCCGGGCATGTCGGGATGCGCGCCCCGGTTTTCCACAAAGATGCGCGCCAGTTCGAGATAGCGGGACGTGCCGGTTTCACGAAACAATTCCACCAACCCCATGATCTGTGACGGGTTGAAACCAAACCGTGCCAGATCGGGGTCGCGGGTGATGAAACTGTCATAAAGATTGTCGGCGGCGCGAATGGCGATGTCCATCAAACTGTTTGCGCCGGTGACCTGGTGATGCAGGCAGGCCGTGGTGAAGAGATGGCCGAGGTTGTACATCTCGTGATGTTCGATGTCGGTCCAGCGGCCAAGATCGGTCAGGCTGATCTGTGTATTGAGATAACCGTCGTCCTCCTGTGCGGCGGCGATGATTTCGATGTAGCTGTCGAGCCGTTCGGTCAGCACGGCGTCGGGGGCAACATCGGTCAGCAGCAGAATTGATTCGAGCGCCTTGTAGCAATCACCATCGCTCCAATATCGGCCGTGAAAGGTGCCGCCGCCGGCGGCCACGGCGCGGAAATTACCGAAATATGCCGCGTTTTCCGGGTCTTCCATGGCCTCCAGCACGCTGATGATCGACTCATGTCGGATCAGGTCCTGTTTTTCGGCCCAAAAGCCGCCGGTCCAGCGAACGTCTTTGTCGGCTGGTCGTTGCAATCGCGCGTGGGGGCTGATCGCTGTGACGGGTTTTCCATCCATATCCTTGGTCTCCAATGATTTTTGGCCGTTTCGGCCGGTGGTTTGGGCTGCTGCGCAATCGGGCAGGTCCGTAGAAATTGCATCCCAATCAAGCTTGACGGATGATGCATAAACATAATATGTTTGTTTTTATCGACAAAGCGCAATAGCAACGACAAAATTAAACGGAGGAGAACAAGATGAAGAATTTGAAGCAGAGCGTGGCAACCTTTTGCCTCAGCCTGCCGCTGGCTCTGGGTGGGTTGACCATGACCGCCGCCCCTGTCGCGGCAGAAGGTGTGGTTCACCTGTTCCACCGCTCGGCGGCAGAACCGATGCGGGTGCCGCGGATGGCGATGTGGGGGGCATGCGCCGAACAGCTGAATATCGAGATCATCGAAAACTTCTCTCCGCCCAAGCAGTACGAAGTGCAGCTGCCTGTGCAACTCTCCAGCTCGACCCCGCCAGACATCTATGCCTATTGGGCCGGCGGTCGGTCGCAGTTTCAGGCCGCCACTGGCAAGATCCGTGCGATGAACGACATCTGGGAAGAGATCAAAGACAACTATCCAGTGGGCGTTCAGGCCACCAGCACAGAGCCTGACGGCAATGTCTACACCATCCCGACCACGTTCCAGCCCAATGTTTTCTGGTACAACAAGCGCGTCTTTGCCGAACATGATATCCAGCCACCACAAACCTGGGACGAGTTCGTTGCGGTCGCGGCCAAGCTGAAAGAGGCCGGTGTCACGCCCTTCCTTCTGGGGTCGAAATCCGGCTGGGAGCCGCTTTTGTGGTTCGATTACATGGTGCTGCGGGTGGCAGGATCGGAATTCCGCAGCGGGCTGATGGCCGGCACCGAGAGCTATCTTGATCCCCGCGTGATCAAGGCGATGGAACTGTGGAAGGATCTGCTCGAGGCGGGTTATTTCAACGACCGCACTTCGTCGCTCGGCTGGCAGGAAATGGCCACCAAATTCGTCAACGGCGAAGGCGCGATGGAGCTGATGGGCACATGGACCGTCGGCAACTTCATCACTGCGGGTCTTGAGCCGGGCGCCGATTTCGACGTCTTCGATTTCCCGCCAATCACCGAGGGCATCGAACTGGCCGTCGAAGGTGCGGTCGAAGGTTGGGCCGCCAGTGGCGCGGGTGAAAACACCGAAAACGCGCTGGCGATGCTGAAATGCGTATCCGAACGTGGCCCGCAAGAGCTGTTTGCCAAACAGGCCCAGCGGATGGCTGCGAACAAGGATGTCCCGGTCGATATCTACGAACCGGCCTCGTTTCAGCCGACGATCGAGAAGTTTCAGGACATGCTGAATGCACCGTTCCACCAAAACCTGGAACTTGCGACACACCCCGGCGTGACCGAGGTGGCGAAGCGTGAATTGCCGCGGTTCCTTGCCTATCCGGATCAATACATGACCGTTTTGGAACTGCTGGAAGGTCGCCGCACAGACGTGTTTGGCGGCAATTAAGCAAAGATTGGTCGGGCGGGGCACAGCCCCACGCCCGACCATACGCAAGAGGAGGACACTGCCATGAACGCCCGGCTTACGCCCTGGCTATTCCTGATGCCCGCGATTTTGATCTACGGCATCTTCGGCGCCTATCCGATTTTTCAGACCTTCGCCATCAGCCTGACGGATCAGGTTGGTGTTGCGGAACCGGGAAAATTCGTCGGGCTTCAGAATTATGCGGATCTGATCGGGGACGCATATTTCCTTAATTCCCTGAAAAACACCGGCATCTGGGTGATCATGTTCCTGATCGTGCCCAATTCGCTGGCCATCACCATCGCGCTTCTGGTCAAACAGACGTTCTGGGGATCGAGTCTGATCAAGACCGTGTTTTTCCTGCCTTTGGCGCTGTCTTTTGCAATTGTGGGTGTGGTCTGGGGCTGGATCTATGAACCGGATGTCGGCCTGCTGGATCAATTGTTGATCAGCCTGGGACTGGAAGGTCTGATTGTGGAATGGTTGGGCCCTGATGCGGCGACCTATTCGGTGATCGCGGCGGCGGCCTGGCGGCAGACGGCGTTTGCCACGGTGGTGTTCCTCGCGGGTCTGTCGGCCATCCCGCAAGAGCTGATCGAAGCGGCCAAGGTCGATGGCGGCACGCGGCGCCAGATCTTCTTCCGCATCACGCTGCCGCTTTTGAAACCGGCCAGCACCATTGCGGTATCATCGGCGTTGATCCACGCGCTTCTGGCGACAGAGATCGTGTTGACCATGACCGAAGGCGGCCCGTTCGGATCGTCCGAAGTGGTGGGATACCGGATGTATATGGAAACCTTCTGGAACTACAAATTCGGCTATGGCGCTGCGATTGGTGTGATTGTCACGCTGATGACAGCCATCATGGTGGTGCCCTATGTGCTCCGCATGGCCAAAGCCCAAGAACGAGATTGGAGCTGAGGGTCGGACCATGACACATGTAACCACAGAAATGACCAACGGGTCGGGTGCCGCCCAGGCGATTGACCGCGGATCTCTGCGCGAACGGTTCGAAGAGCCGGTCGTGCGGGGGAGCCAGATCCTCTTGCTGTTGCTCTTGGCGCTGGTGTTCTTCCTGCCGGTGATGGGCACGCTTCTGACCTCGGTGCGCACCATCCCCGACATCACCCAGAACGGCGCCTGGGCACTGCCCTCGACCTATGAATGGGGCAACCTTGGCCGCGCCTTCATCGAGATGCTGCCCTATTTGCGGGCCTCGGTGATCATCACATTGCCCTCGGTTGCGGGCACGTTGATGGTGGCGATGATGGCGGGATATGCGCTGAGCCGGATGCAGTTTCGCGGCCGGATCTGGATGTTCCTTGTGATCGTCTCGCTCAGCTTCGTGCCGATCCATACCCAGCTGATCCCGGTGTTCCGGTTGATGTCGGATCTTGGCCTGCATGACACTTTCATCAGCCAGATCATCGTGCACATCATGCGCCAGATCCCCTTTGCCGTGCTGATCATGACCAACTTCTTCAACACGGTGCCCGGAGAGCTGCGCGAAGCGGGTCGCATTGACGGGGCCAGCGAATGGACGATCTTCCGACGCATCTACGTGCCGGTGGCACGGCCTGCCTTGTCGGCGCTGATCGTGCTGGAATTCACCTGGATCTGGAACGATCTGCTTTGGGGGCTGGTGCTGACCCAGGGCGCGGGCAAGAAACCCGTGACCGTCGGCATCCTGTCGTTCGAAGGCGAATACGAGATCGCCTGGAACATGGTGGCCTCGGGGGCGGTTGTCGCCGCAATCCCGACGCTGGCTGTCTTCCTCGCCTTCCAGAAACACTTCATCCGCGGGATGACAATGGGATCGGTCAAGGGCTGAGGCCCGAATCCGAATAGGAGATAAAAAATGGCACATGTTACCATCAATCAGGTGATCAAGAACTATGGCGCGGTGCAGGCGATCAAGGGCATCGACGTCGGTATCGAAGATGGCGAATTCGTCGCGCTGGTCGGCCCGTCGGGCTGTGGCAAGACCACGCTCTTGCGGATGATTGCCGGTCTGGAGGACATCACCGGCGGCACCATCGAAATTGGCGGCAAGGTGGTGAACAACCTGCAACCCAAGGCGCGCGATATCGCCATGGTGTTTCAGAACTACGCGCTTTATCCGCATATGAAAGTGGCCGACAACATGTCGTTTTCGATGCAGCTTGCCGGCGCTTCGAAAGACGAGATCAAGGAAAAGGTCGAGGATGCCGCGCGTATCCTGAACCTTGAACCCTACCTCGACCGCTATCCGCGCGAACTCTCTGGTGGGCAACGCCAGCGGGTCGCCATGGGCCGCGCCATCGTGCGCAATCCCAAGGTGTTCCTGTTCGACGAACCGCTGTCCAACCTTGATGCCAAGCTGCGGGTGTCGATGCGGGCCGAGATCAAATCGCTGCACCAGCGGCTGGGTACCACGGCGGTCTATGTCACCCACGACCAGATCGAGGCCATGACCATGGCAGACAAGATCGTGGTGATGAGCGCGGGGCGGATCGAACAGGTCGGCACCCCGCTGGAGCTGTACGACGAACCGGCCAATCTGTTTGTTGCGGCCTTTATCGGTTCGCCTTCGATGAACCTGCTCGAGGCCGAGATCTGTGAAGGCGGTCTGCGGTTCGGCGATGGCACCATCCTGGCCGCGACCGATACCAGCGAATACGGAACGGGCCGCTCTGTCATTGCGGGCATTCGCCCCGATACGTTCGAGCTGGCCGAACGGGGCTTGGCCGTGCAGGTCAATGTGACCGAGCCGACAGGCGCGGAAACCCAGGTGGTGGGCCAGATCGGCGACACCCCCGTGACCTGTCTGATGCGCGAGCGGATCAGCGGCAGATATGGCGATGTGCTGCACGTCATGCCGCAGGGTCCGGTGCATTTGTTTGATCCCGACACCGGGCTGCGGTTGGGCACGGCCCGGACGGCCGCGATCAATTGACCAACGGTTGCCAGACATCCACGGGGGCGGCCTCGGTCGCCCCTGATTTGCCGCTGAATGCGCCAACGCCCCCCGCGGCGACGCGGTCAATGATTGCGGGCATGGGGCTGGTGGCGCTGGCGGGGTGCATTCTGGCCAGTCAGGATGCCGCGATCAAGGAAATGACGGCGCGGCAATCCCCGATCCAGATTTCCTTTGTGCGCTACTGCTGGCATGCGGTCTTTGTGGCGATCTTCCTTTGGGCGACCGGACGGCGGCGGATCTATCGCACGGCCCGTTTGCCGCTGCATGTGACGCGCGCGGTTTTGTTGCTGACGGCGTCGACCGCGATGTTTATCGCCATTGCCTTTGTCCCGCTGTCACAGGCCACGGTGATTCAGTTCCTGAGCCCTTTGGTGGTCACATTGCTGTCGGTGGTGTTCCTGGGTGAACGTATCGGATGGCGGCGGATCACCGCATTGGCGCTGGGCTTTGCCGGTGTGTTGGTGGTGATTGGTCCGCAACTGGGCGCAGAGGCTGGATTTTCCGCGATCTGGCTTTTGCCCTTGCTATCGGCCTTTGCGGCGGCGGGTTACGTGTTGATGACCCGGCGTTTGTCGGAACCGGCGGAAACCGTCCCGGCGATGGCGCTGATGCCGGTGATCTGTGTGCTGGTCCTGCTGCCCGTGCAGCCGTTTTTCTGGTCACCAATTTCGGCGATGGATTTTGCGGTTCTGACATTGCTTGGCTTCACCGGTACACTTGCCCATGTGGCCATCCAACTGGGGATGCAGGCCGCCCCGGCCTCGATCCTGTCGCCGTTTCTCTACAGCCAGGTGATTTTCGCCAGCTTGCTCGGGATTGTGTTTTTTCGCGAACCGATGAGCATCGGGTTTGTCCTTGGCACATTTTTGATTGTCGGGGCCGGGCTTGCGATCTGGTGGATCGAACGCCCCCCCGCGACATCTTCAACCAGGAAAGTAGCGCAATGACAGCCAGGAACATCATTCTGTTCATCACCGATCAATGGCGTTGGGACACG
>NZ_JAUOSD010000055.1:2500-6920 GCF_030548265.1 Marinovum sp. 2_MG-2023
GAGCGGAAGTGGTTGGCGCAGCCAAACACGTGCGAGACCTTACTTACTTCGATTTGATCGGTAAGCATTTGCGAATGTTTACCCGTCCAATCGGACGTGAGCTTCTTCGGAGGCTTTGACATCGTTTAGAGAGATACAAAATATCAACACTGTTTGATCGCCCGAGTATGGGATTGATCTCAGTGGGGTGCTGATCCCCTTGTGGGAGACGCGAGCAGGACTTTAGGTTGTTTCCTCGACCGAACCCCTGTCTGCCTTGCTGAAACGAACAGAGTTGTCCAAGTCAAGTACACTAACTGATGCTGATCTTCTGATCAGCATGGGATAGTTTGCTTTTGATCGGAAAGAACGTTTGTATATTGTTTTACGGCTGGCTGCCTGGTGTTTAACCGCAATCATGTAGTCGCGAAGGCTGTGAAATGAGCAATCTGTCTCTTTCTGGATCAAATCAAGCGCGAGAAGGGCGTTTGGTGGATGCCTTGGCAGTAAGAGGCGATGAAAGACGTGATACTCTGCGATAAGCCATGGGGAGCCGAGAATATGCTTTGATCCATGGATTTCTGAATGGGGGAACCCACCTGAATGTTCATTATAATAACTTCGGTTGTTTATAATGTTCATAACCAGGTACTTAAAGACTGAATACATAGGTTTTTAAGAGCAAACCCGGGGAACTGAAACATCTAAGTACCCGGAGGAAAGGAAATCAATTGATACTCCGCTAGTAGTGGCGAGCGAACGCGGATCAGCCAAGCCTTGAGAGTGAAAAGAACGACCTGGAAAGGTCGGCCATAGTGGGTGACAGCCCCGTATTTGAAGCTCGATGGGATGTATTAAGTAGGGCGGAACACGTGAAATTCTGTCTGAAGATCGGAGGACCACCTTCGAAGGCTAAGTACTCCTTACTGACCGATAGTGAACCAGTACCGTGAGGGAAAGGTGAAAAGCACCCCGACGAGGGGAGTGAAACAGTACCTGAAACCGAACGCCTACAATCAGTCGGAGCTTGACTGGACTCTAATGATAATCTGATGCATGCCGCTTCCTGGAAACAGGGAGTTGGATATGGCAGACGGAACTTTTGCCATTCTCATGTTGGTCGCAGGACTGACGGATATGGGAATGAATTATTGTGGCACATCGCAGGGCTGTCTTGGCCGGAGCGACGTGACACCAAGGATCGCCTTCTCGGGCGGTCAGGTTCTTGAACGCCGCGCAGAAACGGGAAGTGAAGTCTATCTTCGCTATGATCTTGGGCGCCGTACCGGCCCCTTTGGTCATGCGGTGGGGCTGAGTGTCGGGTCTCGGGGTGAAACCTGGGTCGGCATTGGTCAGACCTACACGATGGACTTTGGTTCCAGCCCGTTTTTTGCGGAATTGCATGCGATGACCGGTGTGTATGACGCCGGTGACGGCCTTGATCTGGGCGGCGCAATCGCGTTCCGTTCGGGTGCCGAGGTCGGTTGGGAAAACAAACGCGGTTGGCGGTTTGGTCTCAGCTTCGATCATCGATCGAATGCGGGGATTTATGACCACAATCCGGGTGTTGAGACCGTGCAGCTGCGCGTGTCGGTACCAACCAGGTAACATCGCATCAAGAAATGCATCAAGCGTGAGCCGCTCTCAGGATCTGCCCAGTGGCGATCTGAAAGATCGGTGTACCGGCCAAGGGTCGGCGCGAAGCGGTTGTCGCCTGCGGCGGCAACTCCAGATTACTATTAGTGTCCAGTCTTGTGACGGCGTACCTTTTGTATAATGGGTCATCGACTTGGTCTATCTAGCAAGCTTAAGCCGTTAGGTGTAGGCGCAGCGAAAGCGAGTCTTAATAGGGCGCATGAGTTAGATGGATCAGACCCGAAACCGAGTGATCTAGGCATGACCAGGATGAAGGTAAGGTAACACTTACTGGAGGTCCGAACCCACACCTGTTGAAAAAGGTCGGGATGAGTTGTGCCTAGGGGTGAAAGGCCAATCAAACTCGGAGATAGCTGGTTCTCTGCGAAATCTATTTAGGTAGAGCGTCATCCGAATACCCCGGGGGGTAGAGCACTGGATGGGTAATGGGGCCCCACAGGCTTACTGATCCTAACCAAACTCCGAATACCCGGGAGTACTAGATGGCAGACACACTGCGGATGCTAACGTCCGTAGTGGAGAGGGAAACAACCCTGACCTACAGCTAAGGCCCCTAATTCATGGCTAAGTGGGAAAGCAGGTGGGACGACCAAAACAACCAGGAGGTTGGCTTAGAAGCAGCCATCCTTTAAAGATAGCGTAACAGCTCACTGGTCTAAATAAGTTGTCCTGCGGCGAAGATGTAACGGGGCTCAAGCCATGAGCCGAAGCTTAGGATGCCGTAAGGCATGGTAGCAGAGCGTAGTGTGACATAGTTCCACGCGTCCTTGATCCCTTCGGGGATATTGGACGCAGGGAGCTTTCTGTGAAGCCGGCGCGTGAGCGATCCGGTGGAGAGATCACTAGCGAGAATGATGACATGAGTAGCGACAAAGAGTGTGAGAGACACTCTCGCCGAAAGTCCAAGGGTTCCTGCTTAAAGCTAATCTGAGCAGGGTAAGCCGGCCCCTAAGGCGAGGCAGAAATGCGTAGCCGATGGGAACCACGTTAATATTCGTGGGCCAGGAGGATGTGACGGATCTCAGAGGTAGTTCATCCTTATTGGATTGAATGGGCTGCTGAGAGGTCCCTGGAAATAGCCCTCCATCAGACCGTACCCTAAACCGACACAGGTGGACTGGTAGAGAATACCAAGGCGCTTGAGAGAACGATGTTGAAGGAACTCGGCAAAATACCTCCGTAAGTTCGCGAGAAGGAGGCCCGGTTCCTAGGCAACTAGGGGCTGGGGGCACAAACCAGGGGGTGGCGACTGTTTACTAAAAACACAGGGCTCTGCGAAGTCGCAAGACGACGTATAGGGTCTGACGCCTGCCCGGTGCCTGAAGGTTAAAAGGAGAGGTGAGAGCCTTGAATTGAAGCCCAGGTAAACGGCGGCCGTAACTATAACGGTCCTAAGGTAGCGAAATTCCTTGTCGGGTAAGTTCCGACCTGCACGAATGGCGTAACGACTTCCCCGCTGTCTCCAACATCGACTCAGCGAAATTGAATTGCCTGTCAAGATGCAGGCTTCCCGCGGTTAGACGGAAAGACCCCGTGCACCTTTACTACAGCTTCGCACTGGCATCAGGACTGCAATGTGCAGGATAGGTGGTGGGCTTTGAAGCAGGAACGCCAGTTTCTGTGGAGCCTCCCTTGAGATACCACCCTTTGCATTCTTGATGTCTAACCGCGGTCCATTATCTGGATCCGGGACCCTGCGTGGCGGGTAGTTTGACTGGGGCGGTCGCCTCCTAAAGAGTAACGGAGGCGCGCGATGGTTGGCTCAGACCGGTCGGAAATCGGTCGTTGAGTGCAATGGCAGAAGCCAGCCTGACTGCAAGTCTGACAAGACGAGCAGAGACGAAAGTCGGTCATAGTGATCCGGTGGTCCCGAGTGGAAGGGCCATCGCTCAACGGATAAAAGGTACGCCGGGGATAACAGGCTGATACTGCCCAAGAGTCCATATCGACGGCAGTGTTTGGCACCTCGATGTCGGCTCATCTCATCCTGGGGCTGGAGCAGGTCCCAAGGGTACGGCTGTTCGCCGTTTAAAGAGGTACGTGAGCTGGGTTTAGAACGTCGTGAGACAGTTCGGTCCCTATCTGCCGTGGGTGTAGGATACTTGAGAGGAGTTGCCCCTAGTACGAGAGGACCGGGGTGAACGATCCACTGGTGTACCAGTTGTTCCGCCAGGAGCAGTGCTGGGTAGCTATGATCGGACAGGATAACCGCTGAAGGCATCTAAGCGGGAAGCCCCCCTCAAAACAAGGTATCCCTGAGGACCGTGGTAGACCACCACGTCGATAGGCCAGAGATGTAAGCGCGGTAACGCGTTCAGTTGACTGGTACTAATGGTCCGATAGGCTTGATTTGATCCAGTAAAAGATAGATTACTCGGAACATGATCAAAGCAAACATCACATAAAACACGATAAATGTACCTGACTTGGACACTCTCAACAGAGAGTGAAACAAAATTGCGCATCAGCCGCGCAAACTTACCGGGGCTTTCCCGGTCTGGTGATCATAGCACGAGCAAAACACCCGGTCCCATCCCGAACCCGGCCGTTAAGTGCCGTCGCGCCAATGGTACTGCGTCTCAAGACGTGGGAGAGTAGGTCATCGCCAGACCTGATAAGCCCCGATAAAATGTATCTCTCAAACGATATCACCGACAAAGGCCAATAAATGCCTCATGCAACCGCAAGGCAACAGGCCAAAAAATGTCGCGGGATGGAGCAGCCCGGTAGCTCGTCAGGCTCATAACCTGAAGGTCGTAGGTTCAAATCCTACTCCCGCAACCAA
>NZ_JAUOSD010000056.1:0-5905 GCF_030548265.1 Marinovum sp. 2_MG-2023
TTCGACAGATCGGCATTCGGTGCATAGCGTTCGATTTGCTGCAGGTTGCCGGTGGTCGACTGGGTCATGGCGGATGCAGTTGTTGCGAAGCCAGCCAGGGCGAGGGCGGTGATTGCGATGATATTTTTCATAATTCTGTTCCTTTTGTTCTCTATGGTCCCGGTGTGGGACTGTCTGTCTTACGAAGACTGTGTGTCTTTCCGTCGGTGGTCGCTTCCGACAACACAGCATCTGGGCCCGCAGCCCGGAGAACTCAAATCACGCAAATGCACACGGCCGCTCACCAAAAGGTGTGCTTGACGATTGCGGTCCGGCTTCCTAGCCCCCCTCCAAAGCCTTTGTTTTCAGGGAATTTGTTGCGGGCTTTCAGCGCGAAATCACACGGGAACGCGGCAAAATTTCTGAATTGGAAATGTCGTGCAAAGAGTAAACATTTGTTGTGCTTTTGTGCACATGGTCGGGTGAAATCAAATCTCACGGTGCGGTGAACAACGGCGATATTTTGATCGGGTCCGCGTGATCGTAAAAGGATGTCGCGTGAACAACATTTCAGTAAAAACGCTCTTGATTTCATGTTGGTGCGGTTGTATCCGAACACCCGGCCTTAGGGGTATAGCTCAGCTGGTAGAGCGACGGTCTCCAAAACCGTAGGTCCCGGGTTCGAACCCTGGTGCCCCTGCCATTTTCCGCACATTGTGCCGTTTCCACAGTGGTGGAACAGTCAAACACTCCAATTTCCAAAATTCTTCCGCTCTGGTTCCCTATGTGAAGCAGGCGCAATCGCATTGGCCATGCGTCGACGGCCCCCACAGGGGATCTTGTGTTGAAAAACGGTATTGGAAATCATCTTTGGCGGCATGTTATTGGATAACAGCGGTCGCCAAGTCAGCCGCGCTGAACTTTTTCATGCAGGAGACACCGAAGATGAGTGGATTTCCCGTCATTGACGCGAGCGAGAACGTCACACGACAGGTTTTGTCGGATCACCCGGACCTGATGGTTGTTGCGTTTCGCTTTGGCGCGACTGGGGCAGAGGGCGCGTTGCACAACCATCCCCACGTTCAATCCACCTTTGTCGAAAGTGGCCGGTTCCGGTTCACAGTCGAAGGTGTGGTGACCGAAGTGGCCCAAGGGGACAGTTTTGTGGTGCCGTCAAATGCCGAACACGGCTGTGTGTGCCTGGAACCCGGCACATTGGTCGATTGCTTCACGCCCCGCCGCGATGATTTTCTCTGACAGAGGGTCAGCGGGGCGCAAACGCGGTGTGATCAGCTAAAGACCACGCCGCCATTGATGTCCAGATTGGTGCCGGTCATGAAGCCGGATTCGTCATTGGCGAGGAAGGCCACCAGATTGGCGACGTCCATCGGCACGCCCTGGCGTTTGACCGGGGCTGCTGCTTCGAAACCGCGGCGGACTTCGTCTTTGGTGTGGATGTTGTGGAAATCCGTGTCCACCATACCGGGGCAAAGACCGTTGACGCGGATATCCGGGCCAAGCTCCTTTGCCAACCCGCGGGTCATGGTCATGATTGCCCCCTTGGACGTGGCATAGGCAATAGAGCCCGGCCCACCGCCGTCGCGGGCGGCCTGGCTTGCGATGTTGACGATTGCACCGGTTTTCATATGGGGCAGGCAGGCCTTGATCATCAGAAATGTGCTGGTCAGGTTCAGATCCATCACCGCATTCCAATGCGCCAACGGCATTTCGGCGATGGTCTTGCGGGCGATCAGCCCGCCGGTGTTGTTGACCAGAACATCGACCGATCCGAATTCAGCGACGGTTTTGTCCACCAGCGTCGCAACGCCTGCTTCGGTTGACAGATCGCCCTGAACCGCAATCGCCTTGCCGCCGGCGGCGGTGATTTCCGCGACGGTTTCTTCGGCACCGGCGCTGGAGGCAAAATAGTTGATCGCGACATTTGCGCCTTCTTGCGCCAGACGCACAGCACAGGCGCGCCCGATGTCACGTCCGCCACCGGTGACGATGGCTGTTTTTCCCTGAAGCTTCATGGTCTGTCCTCTGTTGCGTCTGGCCGGTTTTGGGGCCGGGGTATTGGGCGGAAATTTTTTTGGGGGGGACGGCGTGTTGGACCAGCGCCGACAGGCGGCGCTGGTGCCAAGTCTGGTTATTTGTTCAGTGTCAGGAAATAGTCAAAGATTTCCGGCACATTGCCGTCACCCTTGCCCGCGTCAACAGCTGCTTGCAGATTGTTTGAGGTGCCTTCGGCAATCTCGGCCCGTGTGCCCAGATCCTCGGCCATCTTCAGGAAGTACCCCAGATCCTTGTTGGCATTGTTGATCGAGAAGCCCAGATCACTGACACCGTCCACGGCATAGTTCTTGCAGAACCCCATGAAGGGCGAATTCGACGGGCCGGTCGACATGATCTCATAAAGCTGCGCGCGATCAACACCGGCACGATCGGCCACGGCAAAGGCCTGGCTCATGGTGCAGACGGTGGTCATGCCCATGAAGTTGTTGATCAGCTTGGTGGTGTGACCGGCCCCCAGCGCGCCGAGGTAGAAGACGTTTTCGCCCTGTTCGTCGAGCACCGGTTTGACCTTTTCAAAGGTCGCCTTGTCGCCCGCCGCCATGATGTTGAGCAGGCCGTCCTTGGCATGTGCCGGGGTGCGGCCCAACGGTGCGTCAACCATACCTGCGCCTTTGGCGGCCAGATCGGCGCCAATCTTGCGGGTCGAGGCCGGGATCGAGGTGCCGAAGTCGATCAGAGTCGCGCCTTCTTTGATGCCGGCCAGAATGCCGTTGTCGCCATAGACGAGCTTTTCAACCACCTCCGAGGTGGTCAGGCACAACATCACGATGTCGCTGGCTTCGGCCAGTTCCTTGGGCGAGGTGGCCGCTTTGGCATTGCCACGGTCAAGGACGGTCTGCACGGCGTCCTTGTTGAGGTCCATGACAACGAGTTCGTAGCCCCGTTTCTGAAGGTTTTCGACCATGTTGCCGCCCATGAGGCCGAGGCCAATGAAACCGATGACAGGTTTGGTCATGCCGTGTTCTCCCTTTGGTATTCTGTATTTGTGTTGGTTCAGAGGAAATCTTCGCGGTGAGGCGTGAAGATATCCAAAAGCGTGCCTGCCTCGAGACAGGTCGCGCCATGTTCGATGTTGGGCTGTTTATAGAGAGAGTCCCCGGCAGACACGATGTAAGTGTCATCGCCGACGGTGAACTCGAATTTGCCCGAGATCACATAGGTGATCTGTTCGTGTGGGTGGTGATGGCGCGCGGCCACGGTGCCGGTGTCGAAATGGACTTCGACACACATTGCGTTGTTGTTATAGGCCGCCACCTTGCGGGTCAGCCCGCCACCGGCGTCGAACAGTTTGTTCTCTTTGCCGGGAAAGTAGTTCTTTACGGTCATCTTGGGTCTCCGGGTCGTGTTTGGTCTGCGCCGATTTGGCGGATCAGGTATTGGCCAGCTTTTTCATCACCACTTTGAACGTGTTTTCGTCCGCGTCGGTGAAATACAGGTCGGCATCATAGCCCTGGTCATCCATGAAGTTGAAAATCCGTTTCGGTTCTTCCAGACGATATGGCACCAGCAATGTCGCAATCCGGTGACGCGTGGCTGCCGGGTATTGCGCGTGCAGGCAAGTGCTTTCTGGCAGGCCGGCGTAATCCGCCGGGTCAACGCCGGGGAAACCGGTGACCTGTGTCAGTTCGGGTTTGCCCGCCTCGGACCAGACGACCTGGCCGTAGAAGCCCGCCTTTTGTCCGGTGTTGCGGAACGAGGTTTTGCCCAGATCGTAAGGTTGATTGGCATGCAGAAGCCAGTCGATGGTGACCGGTTCGCTGGCATCGACCTTGTCGACGATCACGAAATAGCTGCCGCGCACGAAATAGATTTCGCGTTCGGCCAGCGTCACCTCGGGCGAGAGCGATTGATAGGCCGCTGTGGCATCGCCTTTGATATAGACGTGATCGTCATGTTCTTCGGCGGCCAGGATCTTGCCGGTTGCGGCCATCGCCTTGGCCTTGTCCTTTTCGGCGTACTGGCCCTTGCCGTTGATCAGGATGGCGTTCTTGGACCGGGTCTGGCGGCGCCATTCGCGGTGCATGGTGGAATTGAACGCCACATAGTACCCCGACTGGATTGCCATATCTTCGCCATAGGCGGCCATGCAGAACGCGTTCTGGTCGCCGTGGCTGTGGCTGATCGAGCCGAATTTGCTGGATTTGAAGACAAACTGAACATGTTTGTCCGGGTTGGCCATTTCGTGCTGGATACCGACCCAGCCGATCCCCTTGAAATGGCACATGCCAGAGGGCGGATCGCTGGCCTCGACCTCGGGGAAATCGGTGAGGTAGGTCAGTTCGTCGAAATTGGTGTCCCACCAGCCCCAGTTATAAAAGGCGCCTTCGGTGCCGGGGTTCAGCCGGGCGAGTTCCTCGTGATACCATTGATAGGCACCATTGCCGGTGACGCCCGCGTATTGGCGCAGGTTGATCCCGGTCTTGATGCAGGGCAGATCGCCCTGTGTCGAGTCATCGCCAAATGTGGCGCGGCGGGTGTTCGGCGCCTTGCAGAACAGCGGGAAATCCCCGGTGTTGCGGAAGAAGGGGCGCTCATACAGGTCGATGCCGGTAAAGGATTTGATCCGGTTGGCCGCCTCGATCAGATAGGCCATGCCCATCATCCAGTAATTTGTGCCTTCTGCCCAGCCGCCGTCGCTGTCGCCCCAGGGGGAATAGACGGTGGCAAGGAATTCGATGCAATAGTTGAGCCAGTCGCGGGCCTCGTCGTCTTCATCTTCGCCCAGCAGCGCAATCAGCGCCGGCACAAGGGTCAGCGAAACCGAGCGCACCGCATGGCTGTCATAGGGGAACAGGTGGATCTTGGCGTTGATGATCGCATGTTCGGCGATGTCGCGGGTGCGTTCCTTCAGGGCCGCGCGTACCTTGGTGCGTTCGTCTTCGTCCATCTGGTCGTGCAGCCAGTCATAGCCCCAGGCCAGTGCATTACAGACCCGGTATGCCCATTCATCTGTATAGGCCCGGCTGGTGGTGCCCATCGGATCCCATTCGGCAACTGACAACAACCATTCCTTGGCGCGGGCCAGCATGGCGGCGTCTTGCGTCACCTGACCGCCGATGGCGAGGTGGCGAATGGCATACATCACCTCCTGAAGGTCGATATAGGTCTGACGCCAGACCGGGGCGGTGCGTTGGTGTCCGGGATAGCCCGCAGGTTCCGGCGTGATGTCACGGTCCATCCAGGGCAGGACGGATTTGTCATAGAAATTCGCCCATGTGCAGTGATCTGCATCGGCCTTTACCGCATCGCGGAAGGTGGCCAGACGATCGGCGTTCAACCACAGGCGCGGGTGGCTTTGCGGCGATTTGGCAAAGCGTTCCTTGCGCGTTGGCAGCGGGGTCTTTGGCAATGTGTCGGTGATGGTGAAGCTGCGGGTGCTGCTCCAGCCCGAGGCGGGTGCGCCGGCGTCGTCACAGACCGCATAGGCCCAGTGATATTGCCCGGGCTCCAGCGCCACATCGGGGGTGAAGAAATTCAGCGGGATATTGGCAAAGACCCGTGTGTCGTTGCCGAAATTCGGATCGGTCGAGATGCGCAGCACGTATTGCGCCTCGTCTTCGATGACGGGCAACCAGGTAAAGCGCGGCGGATTCTCGGTGATCTCACTGGTGGCGTCGGGCGCGTATTGGATCGTCAGGCGACCGGTTTTGGGTTCATCGAGCGTGGGAAGGACTGCGGCGCCGGGCATCGGTCAGGTCTTTCTTTTGGGTATAAAAGGGGGGGGGTGGTGGGGGGGGGGGGGGGGGCGCCCCCCCCGCGAAAAGGGGGGGGGGGGGGGGGGCGCCCCCCGGCGGGGGGGGGGGGCGGGGGGAGGGATAGGGGGACGAAGAGGGAGCCGAGAGTGTTGAAG
>NZ_JAUOSD010000057.1:0-4981 GCF_030548265.1 Marinovum sp. 2_MG-2023
TATGCACAGTTCAACACGTTAGATATGGTCGCATGAGATGAAGTAATCTGCCTCCGGCAAACTGGGGGCGGTTCAGACAGAGGATAATCCCCCCCATTCCTAAAATGGAGGGATTTCCGAGGAAACCGGAAGCCCTTCAGCCGAGGCTGTAATACTTAGCTGATTATGAGAGATGGCTATGCGTGCGACTGGGACGTGTCAACAACATGGCAAAATCATCATCTGGATTTAGGTTCTTCAAAAAAGCTCCAACAATTGTCGAATTGCGGATTTTTTACCATATGATATTGTCGGCTGCGGTCCATTCGAGATAACACTGAGTTAGAATTTTTTGTTCTAGCCAATAGCTCTTGAAGAACGCGCCCCGAAACGGGCTCCTGCATCGAAAGCTCTAACAGCAATGCAAGCGTGTTCACCATCAAATCAGATCCGCCAAGGTCAAAGCGGTCCATTCCAGGAAACCCATTTTTTGTTTTTGGCTTGGAATTTGGATAAACACCGTCAGGCTGTAGGCCCTCAAGCGCTCTTTCTGCCTCGTACGCTTTGAGGGTGTTGAAGAAGAAATACCCGGCAGTGCCAATTATTCTTTCATTGCTGCTGCGGCCATGATCGATAAAGGTTTGTAGCGTCGAAATGAGCCAGCGAGTTGGTAGCGTTGACAGCAACAAAGGAAACTCGCTGTCCCATGCTCGAAAAAATAACTTCCTTGCAGAAACAGAATGTTTGGTATCCCGGCGCAAATAGCTGATGGAGAAACCTATCAAGTAGTTAACAAATGGCTGGCCTGCGAATCTGTATTGAAGAATCTTTTCTTGCTGTTTCATATCTTGCCTATTGCCGCCAGGAAATTCCGTTGGACCTTCAACTATCTTATCTCTTAGATGGACTAAGTCTATATCGGGGCTCGGCAGAACCCAAGGCAGCTCGTCTTGAGTGTATACACGGGATTTTGCGCGTTCGGCCAATGCGGCCAGTCCAGGGTGGGCGGAACTCGTTTCAAATACAGGAGGCCATTTTGGAACGGATTCTGGGCCTTGGTAATTGGGCTGAACGGTTGCAGGAGAAAGAAGCCACTTCTTTGCATTCTTCTTTGCTTGGATCGAAGCATGAGACCCGTTAATGACCTCAAGCACCTGCAATTGGGCTGCAGTTGGGCTCGCATTGACGCGAGCTTTGTCTAGGCGAAACTTGCTTTCCTCTAACTTCAAACCGATCGCGTTAAGCAGTGCGAGTTCAGATGAAAATTGCGCGTTTTCTAAATAGGGAACAATATTAAACCGATTCCCATACTTCAGAGAAGCTTTTTCGAGAACAGGATCCCAACCACCTTCAAACCGAATGAAATCGTCAAATCTCTTCCGAGAAGAAAAATTCTGTCGGAAACGAAGATTCTGTGCATACACGCTGTCCAACCACTGCTGCTCCTCCCGACGAAAAAAGTAGAAATTGCATTCGCAGTCGGAAAACGTTTTACTAATAATGTTGATATGTTGCGACAACCTTGGGTACACACGCCTTGTTGCGGAGCGACCCGGCAGTTGACCCGAAAAATCCTCGCTAGAAATGATGACAACGCTCTCAGTAAGGTCAGAGACCTTTTCCCGAAGTGTGAGTAGCGAACGTTGAGCCAATAACCAGTCTGTTTCATGTAATGCCTTTGAGATCACTGCCAAATCTCCGCCCGTAATGATAGCAGTATCATACTCCCTGGAAAGAGTTTCTGCATTCTTCGAAAGAAGATCTTGGATCGCAGAAGAACCTGTTTTGTGAGGTCCCAAGTGTACGCATATACGCTTTTTCATGTTCCAAGAACCCGCTCTTTAGAAAACCATTCACAGCGGTTTATCTGTAGACTATGGCGGGCGCGCGAACAAGCGCTGAGGCCGTAAAGCGGCCATCTCGAGCTCCTGCATCGATGACTATTCAAGGGTTGCTCTCTTGCGCGCCTTCGAGACGGAGCCACGTCTGCTTGCTGCGGTTGATCACATAGCCCGGCAGCGCGCGAAAAGCATAAGCGCGATGGTAGTCGAATCTCATAATTAAGGGCAAAAATATCCCCGAACGCGTCGTGTCTCAGATCTAAGGGCAACGCGACACGTCTGTCGGTAGTGTCGGGGACGGCACTGTCAGGTCATTGAATCGGTCTCGGGACAGGGTGGGGTCTGGCCCGACACGATCGGCAACGAAAATGAAATCCGAAACTTTGCGACACTACCCCTGAGAAAGGAACGCACTTTCAAACAACTGGCGCTCTACGGGTAATAACCACTGTATTTAGGGTGATGGGGAAATTACCAAGGGGTGAGTAACCTCACGCCAGATGTTACTTCAATTCTGTCAATATCTCTTTCGTAAGTTGAGCCGAGATAGTCAACATATTCACTTGTCCAGCCAGGAATATCGAGCTCCTCCATCACGGCATCTTCAATTGCGTACTTGTCAAAAAATGCGGCCATAATCCGTCGCTTTTGAATATCGTTCAAGCCTTTTTGTCGTCCGAGGTAAGATCGGAGTCTTCTCATCCCTTCCGGTTTTATTATTGTCGCGAGCATGTCGAAAGCACCTTTAATTTTAGTGCCTTCTGGAACACCCAAAATTGAACGGACTATTTCTCCCCAGATCAATGGGCTATCTTCATTGCACCAAATTGTTATAGGGGTGTTCGGAAAAGAAGTGCTCAACCTATCTGCTAAACGCGACCAATGGAGATGCGAAGGATCCACACCGCATAGATAGCCCGGCAAATCGTGATGCGATGTGGCGGAAAAAACTTCTGGCAACCAAGTTGCGATGTTACGTACAGAGAAGAACAGCTCTATTTCATGCGGAGCGAGATGTTTCTTAAACGCCTCAAACCTCGGCACCGCTTCGGGAAAAATTTCTCCATTGGCAATGGCGAATTTCGGCAACCCAAAGAAATTTTTGTGTGACAAAACGACCCTATTTGGAAGACTGTAGTCTTCGTCGACAATAACCGACCTTAGCGTACTACCGAGTGAATTTGGATCCGCGTAATTTTCTGGCTTTCCGAGCAAGACGCTAAGCCGCTTCTGATATGTTCTAGGTTCAGGAATTCCTACTTTCCAATCTTCCGCAAGGCGCTTATTTTGCCGAAGACACTTGGTAATTCTACCGTCGTCGGTTGCGAAAGCTCCAGCGTGAATGATTACTTTCATGTTGGTAGACCCTCACCTCATCTCGATTTTGTAATCTCATGTCGAGCATTCAAGATAATGCCCCATCTTTCAAGGTGTTAGCTAAAAATGTGAGGATTGTTCCGCCCCCTTGATCTGAAGTGGTCCGGTAATGGCTTTGTCACGTTGGTGGCGTGTTCCAGGTGCAAGCATAACCCTCTCTCATGATCAGCCAAGTTTTACAGCCACGGCTGAAGGGGTTCCGGCTTTCTCGGTCCATCATCTTTTATGCGATTTGAGCGTATCATCAATTTGGCCTCAGCCGGCGCGATGTGGAGGATCTGTCGACCGAACGGGACGTAACCGTATCGCACGAAAGTATCCGGGTGTGGTGTCTTCGGTTCGGAACGTAGATAGCGGCCAAAATCCGTCGCGATCGCACGGTTCCTGCCGACAAATGACACCTGGGCGAGGTCGTGATTTCAATTCGAGCGCTAAAACATTGGTTTTGGCGAGCTGTCAACGCAAATGGAAACGAACCGGGGACCCTGATGGGTAGTGTCGCAAAGAAAACAGGAAAGGAAACCGCGTCACAAACAAAGGCGCATAACTCAAGGTGGGTCAAATTGCGGTAAAAATACCGGGTCGGCTCTCAATGACAATCATCAGGCCTGTAGAACAACCATGCGGCTGAAAGGGCTACATGATCGAGGTGCGGGTCTTGGTCGCGTCCCGACAGAACAACCTGACAAAGCCCTCTGAAGGCTCGCCCTGCAAACCACTACCGCGTAACGGAACGTCACTAACACGTCCTTCATTGCGCCGTTCCATTCTTAGAAAGGATCGACCGTCAAACCGTGGGATCAAATACCTAGGTTCACCCTTGCCTACGATATTGCAGCACCTTATCGGCTTTAGAGATAAGCTTCGTTTGCGCAAAAGGATGTTGCCCTTTTGCTACACGGGCAGCTTCAGCGATCGCGTTTGGCAACTCCCCCTCGACTCCATTAATCGTTATGTACGCTTGCATATCCAAAATAACATCTGCTAACCAGTCATGTTTTTTCATTTTTTCCTCCGTGCAGCCTTAGGCCTTATATCTATTCACGGTAAACAAACAGTAAACGAAATTTCCACTGAGTGACGCCTAAATGGCCCCAGGGTGTTCAGGGTCGGCATCCGGTGGATCGGATTTAAGATGAAAGGATCTGTAACGGCACTGCGACGTGGCGCTTGTGGTCGAGACGCTTGAGAACACCGATCTGTTCACCCCGACGGTGTCGCGGTTGTCGCACCTGGTCGTGATCGACATCCTGTCCACGGCAGTCAGCCTGCGCCGCGACGAGGAACATCACCAACACATTACCCGGATGAAAGCGAGACTGGCGCAACTGCGCGGCTCACCAGAAATCTGACGAGGCTACAACGATTTTAGATACCACGGCGTTCCTTTGATATCGGACTAGCCTCTGTACCGTGGCACGAAAGGTAGCTTGGAGCGTTAAATTCAGCGGGCCGTCCGCACAAGGGAGCACTTCCCCAGCGACCAAGCGGCAGCGAAATTGATCTATCTGGCTCTGAATGCTACCTCTCAGGAGTAGAAGCGATCAGTCCGCGAATGGCACGCCGCCAAAAGCCAACTTGCCATCATGTTCGAGGCCCGGTTCCCAACGGCGTAATCAACGCGCCAGGGAACAGAATTCCGGACAGTCTTTGCAGAGATCGATATCGCATGACATTTTACATAAACTTCATTATGAGTTGATACACTGTACCCGCAAAGTTAAAGTGTCCCACATCTGCAAAGTAGAAGTGTCACACTCTGCCCCGATGAGAACAGGCAGAGA
>NZ_JAUOSD010000058.1:0-4370 GCF_030548265.1 Marinovum sp. 2_MG-2023
ACTACACCGCCGAAATGGTGACGTGATCGACCGAACATCAGAACTTTAAAATCCAAGAACAACAACTTGGCAATCCCTCGGGCGCTGCTGGAGCTGATACAGGACAGCGATGCCGCAGGCGGGTTGATTTCCCGCGCTGCCAATCGCTTCCTTGGCAAGGCAGATCGGGAAGCCGCCTCGGTCCTCTCGAACGCACAGCGCCACACCCATTTCCTCGACAGCCCACGCATCGCGAAGTGTCTGGCGCGGTCGGACTTCGCCTTCTCCGATCTGCGCCACCGGATCACCTCCGTCTTTCTGGTCCTGCCGCCCAACCGGATGGACGCCTACAGCCGCTGGCTGCGCCTCCTCGTCTCCCAAGCCCTTCAGGACATCGCACGGGACGCAGAAGCCGCGACCGGGGCACCAGCGGCCCTGTCAGCGCCTGAAGAGGCCCCAGACGCCTCCCCTACCCTTTCCGGGGCTCCTGTGGCCCATCAGAGCGCTACAGGACGCCTGAGAAGCCCCACGCTGTTTCTTTTGGACGAGTTCGCCTCCCTCGGCCGTCTGGAGGCCGTGGAGCGCGCCATGGGGCTGATGGCGGGGTATGGGCTACAGCTCTGGCCGATCCTTCAGGACATGAGCCAGCTCCGTGATCTCTACGGCGACCGGGCAAACACCTTCATCGCCAATGCCGGGGTGCAACAGGTGTTCGGGGTGAACGACTTCGAGACGGCGAAATGGCTGAGCCAGATGATCGGCCAGGAAACCTCCCGCTTCCAGACCGACAGCTTCAAGCCCGGTGATGGCCCCAGCTTCTCCAACCACCTCACCGGCCGCGATCTGCTCACCCCCGATGAGATCATGCAGATGCCGCCGAACGTCCAACTCCTGCGCGTCCAGGGCCAGCCCTCGGCGCTGGCGCAAAAGCTGCGCTACTACGCCGATCCCGAGTTCCGGGGGCTCTTCGTCCCGCAGGACGCCGCCTGAGCCCCGGAAAGGAGCCGCCATGTCACAAGAATCCGATCAACCCGAATTCCCTGCCCTCTCCGACGATGAAATCCACAAGAGCCTCGATGACATTGCCACGCTGCTCGCGGGCCAGTCGAACCGGATGGATGAACAGACGAAGGTGCTGAACCGGCTGAGCGAAGTCGCCATAGCGGCGCGGCAGGCGGCATTCGCCGCGCGGGAACAGACCGAGCCGGAGCAATACGCGGACTTCGCCGTCACATTGGTGGAAGACCGCACGGGCAAGATCATCGACCGGATGAACGATGTGGCCAGCGGCCTGATCCGCGCCTCGAACCACACCGCGACGGTGCTCAAGGAAGCCGAACAGGACCGATCCGCCGCACAGCGCCAGCTCTGGGACCGCGAACAGAAGCTCGACCGGTTCAAGCGCCGCCTGCCCTTGGTGGGTATGGGTGCGCTCGTTCTGGCTTTGGCGATGACCGTCACGTTGCCCCGCTTCCTGGCCAGCTATGGGTTCACATGCGAGCTGATGGTGGGGTTTGCCTGGACCACGACAAGCACGGATACCAATGTCTGTGTCCGCTACGTTGAATGACGCACAGCGGTCGACCGCTTTTTTCATTTCTCAGCACCTTAGCCGCCGCAGGCGGCTAGGAGGCTCTGCCTCCTCTGCCCCAAAGGGGCATTCACCTCCGGGATATTTGTGGAACAAAGATATCATGGTAGGATGGCCTTGCGGTACAGGCGGGGACGCCGATGGCCGTGAACGGAGATGTCTCCGAGCGCCCTTCCCCTGCAAAGGTGAGGGGCGTTTTTGTTGCGGGATGCTTTGCTCGAAGCGGCCAGTGGGTCGGCTCAGGCTGTGAAGCTGGGTGTTATATATGTGTTATAGAAGGTGTTACGAGAATCATGCTGCCCCCTAAGCAACTGAATCAACTTTGAAAAACGGCCTCATTTTTGGCCTTTGGTGGGTGATATTACGATAAAGGGTGTGTGATCTTACGAAAGATGGTGTGTGATCTTACGAAAGCCGTTCGGTGGGTGATACTACGAAGCCCTTGCGCTGGTGGGTGATATTACGAATAGTGCAGTTATGGTGGGTGAAATTACGAAACCGGATCGAACGCCTCTCCTCCCCTTGCGGCACGCTCAGGGGGATTTCTTCGTCTGCGACATTTTCGATGCCGCGCCGAAGGGTGACATGGCGTCGATGGCGCATCCGATTTTCACCCTCTCCACGAAGCCGGACACAAAGAAGCGGCGCTATGTAGCAACGGACGGAAAGAGTTACGTTGAGATTCGGCCCAATATGATCGGGCTTGCGACTGTGCATGATCGTGATGTGCTGATCTACTGTATCTCTCAGGTCATGGCGGCGCTAAACGATGGGAAGCAAGTCCACAGAACCTTGCGCTTCAAGGCCTATGATCTCCTGGTTGCCACAAACCGGCCGACTGCCGGGACAGGCTACACAGGGCTCAAGGCCGCCCTAGAGCGCCTTCAAGGGACGCAGATCGAAACCAACATTACGACCGGCGGCGTGGAGCAGATCGACGGCTTCAGCCTGATCGACCGCTACCGGATCGTTCGGGAAACTCGCGACGGGCGAATGCTCGATCTTGAAGTCACCCTATCCGACTGGGTGTTCAATGCCATCGCCGGTGACGATGTTCTCACGCTCAACCGCCGCTACTTCCAGCTCCGCAAGCCGCTGGAACGTCGCCTGTATGAGCTGGCCCGCAAGCAATGCGGAACGCAGCCGGAATGGAAGTGCGGCCTGGACAAGCTGAAGGACCGAACTGGCTCCACGTCCTCCGATAAAGAGTTTCGACGGCTCGTCCGGGCGATCTGCAAGGCGGACGAAGAACACAACCACATGCCGGATTACGCCTTCCGGCTCGATGCCGATATCCTCACGGTAAAGCCGAAGCCTGAATTTCTCGAAAGCTACGCACCCAAGCCAGAACAGGATAAGCTGACTGGCGGCTACGTCCTGCCCCTCTCGCCAGATACGCTCGAACGGGCACGAGAGTTGGCCCCCACATGGGATATCAAGGTGCTGGTCGGGGAATGGCGGACCTACGCCGCAAGACAGAAAGAGCCGCCGAAGAACCCTGACGCTGCCTTTCTTGGCTTCTGCAAGAGCTGGTTCAAGAAGCGCGGCCGAAACGGCTGGTAGTACATTTACTCAAACACTCACTTGCTCAAATACTCAGACCATAGATCGCGTGTGATATCAGAGATTGAGCGCCCCTCCTCAACCGCGCGCATCTTGATCTTGCGATACAAGGTCTCCTCGATCTCGGCATTCAGACGCTTCTTTTTCTCGCTGGTCTCTGTGACCTCATGCAGGATGCGTTTGCGGGCCTCATCGCCACGGCTTGGGCGTTTTGCAGAGAGAGCCATCATGCGACCTCCCGTGTTGCGGACGTGAGCATCGAAAGTATCTCGTCGGTGAGCGCGGTGGTCTCCGCCCTCGCCTTGGCGTTATCAGCGTCGAAGACAGTCAGACCTTCCGCTGCCGTCTGTGGGTAGACCTGGCGCTGCGAGATCGTCGTGTCGCAGACCGGAAGAGCGTAGTCGTCTAGTGCGGTTTTCACATCGCTGCCAAGCCGGGTGCCTTCCACAATCCGTGAAACGACAAAGCCCGCCCTGGGCGATCCGTCTGTGACCTCCTGGCGGGCCTTGATGAAGTCCACTAGGTCGGACGCTGCCCAGATGTCATAGGGCGATGGCTGAACCGGGATCAGAACGAAGTCGCTGACCTTGATGCAGGCCGCGATCATGTCTTCCAGTTTCGCCGCACCGTCGATCACCACATAGTCGTAATTCGCAGCCATGCTGGTGAGTGTCTTGACATTGTTGGGACGGTCGAGCGCCACCAGCTCGATAGGATTGTCCTCGCTGGCGGCGTGCCAGTCTCGGGCACTACCTTGTGGGTCGCTGTCCACGATCAGGACGGAGTGGCCGCGCTCGTGAAGCGATCTGGCGAGGTTGGTGCTGATGGTGGTCTTGCCGCTGCCACCCTTGGGATTCAGGACGGAAAGAATGCTCATGCTCTGCCTCATTTGTGTGTTTACTCAAAATTGTAGATGAGTATTTGAAACTGAGCAAGGCTCGCCGCAAGTGTCGTCCCGCGTTTGTGGTTCTGGGGTGGATGTGGAGGGGCTAAGCTAACTCAGCTCGCCTCCGCGTTTTGAAGGCATCAAAATTCAAAGACTGCGTTGCTAAGTTACTCAAACACTCATTTGAGCAGGGAAGAGGCATTCGGCCAGTAGGGTAGGGGCGGCGGCAATGCGGGACTTTGCCGCCGTTGCAATGCTGGATACAAACGTCCGACATTGCCAACTTGTTCGTCAGACATGACCGGGCTATTTTAGCGGTATGAGAATTCCGACCAGTTTGCCTCGCCTTAA
>NZ_JAUOSD010000059.1:0-4272 GCF_030548265.1 Marinovum sp. 2_MG-2023
AAGGCGAGGCAAACTGGTCGGAATTCTCATACCGCTAAAATAGCCCGGTCATGTCTGACGAACAAGTTGGCAATGCCGGGCATTCTTCTGGCGCCAGTCTTAGGGCTGATCATTCTGGTGCTGGGCGGTATCTATGGCGGCTTCTTTACACCGACCGAAGGCGGCGCTGTCGGGTCGGCGGGTGCGCTGATCTATGCGGTTTTGCGGCGCCGTCTGAACTGGGCTTCGCTGTGGCAAGTGATGGTGGAAACAGGCCAGATTGCCACGACGGTTCTGTTCATGATCCTCGCGGCGAACATCTTTACGATCATGCTGGCCTCATCAGGGTTCGTGCAAAATATAGGCACGATCATCAACACGCTGGATCTGAGCCTGTTCCAGTTCGCGGTTGCCTACGTGATCCTGCTAGTTTTGTTGGGTATGTTCCTTGAATCCGTTTCGATCATGCTGATCGTGGTGCCGATTGCATTCCCAACGATGCTGGCCTTGGGCGGGGATCCGATCTGGTTCGGTATCCTGACAGTAATCGCCGTAGAAATTGGCCTGCTGACACCGCCGTTTGGACTGGCCTGCTATGTCGTGTCTGCCACCTTGCGCGGCACCGGGATTGAGCTTTCCGATATCTTTAAGGGTGTGATGCCGTTTGTCGGTGTGATGTTCCTGATCACTGCCATCATCATCTTGTTCCCGAGCCTTGCATCGATAACGTTCCGATGACTGGGGTCGCGTGCAAGACGTCAACTTAACCTACTTTGTAAGAGCCCCCAAATTCTGGAGAATCCAACCATGCATGAAGGCAAAACCTATATCGTAACCGGCGTGGCATCGGGCATCGGAGCAGAGACTTGCCGCCTGTTAAAAGCGCAGGGCGCGGCTGTTATCGGCATTGACCGCAACGAAACAGACACGGCCGACCATTTTTTTCAGGCTGACCTCAGCGATCCAACTTCTATTGATGCATTGATCGAAAATCTGCCTGCTGGGACAAACGGACTAGCTAACATCGCGGGTCTGCCACCGACTGCGCCTGCCTCTCTTGTGATGCGGGTGAACCTTTATGGTTTACAGCGACTGACCAATGCGCTGGTGCCCAAAATGGCGGATGGCGCGTCCATTGTGAACCTTGCCTCTCTGGCAGGGTTTGGATGGTCCAACGCGCTAGAACAAAGCACTGCGGCGCTGGCGCTTTCGATGGATGATAACGTCGATGGTTTTTGCAGTGCTCAGGGGCTGGACACGGATGATAGTGGACGAAGCTACTTTTTATCCAAAGAGGCACTGATCATCTGGACCATGCAAAACCGGTGGACCTGGCGCGACCGCGGGATCAACATGAATTGTGTAAGTCCCGGTCCGGTCGACACACCAATCCTTGGCGATTTCATCCAGACCTTAGGCGCGCGCGCCGAAGAGGACATGAAAGTTATGGATCGCCCGGGCGCGCCACAGGATGTCGCTCCGGTAGTCAGTTTTGCCCTTAGCGCGCATGCCAAGTGGTTCCGTGGCACCAACCTGACGGCAGATGGCGGCATGTCCAGCCACATATTATCCAACATCCATCACTTCTGAGGATTATCTGTACCGCGCATCATAGCACCTACCTGGCCCACGAAAACTTCAACACATAGCGCCATGACAAGCAAAAATGGCAGACACTAAAGGACAAATACCATGGCAGCACTCGGCGAAAACCTCATTGGCACAAGTAGCGTCGCTCCGTTTTTCAAAGTGACGAACGCGGATGACGTGTCGATTGATGCGCCTGAAAACCGCAAAGGCGATGCGTTGCGCACTTGGGTGCGTTCATTGTCAGGATTTCAGAAAGAGGCGCTCGTGCGTTCTGCCAAAACCGGCGAGACGTGGCGTTTGGTGTCTGACGAAGGGCCTTATCTGAACGGCCATGATGCAGCGCCGTGCCCGCTGGCTTTCTTGTCGTCCGGCATGGCAGCAAGTTTTATGAATGAAATCCTCGCACTGGCCAAAATCCAGAACGTCGAAATCCGCAAACTGAAGCTGATTCAGGACAATTATTATACGATGAAGGGGTCCATGCCCAAACGCACCATGGTTGGGGGCGCCGAAAATATCGACCTTCAGGTCGAGATTGACTGCGACCTTGATGATGCTGCGCTGAACGAATTCTTGATCAACGCCACCTATGCATCGCCGCTCAACGGTCTGATGCGCGGACAACTCGAAAGCCTATTCAAGTTGGGTAAGAACAACGTCGAATTGCCAACGGCCAAAGTGGCTGAACTGGATGGTGCATTGTTCCCTGATCCGGGCAACCACTTTGCCAAATCAAAAGCAGACTCCAGCGATCTGACGTTGATGGAACCTGTCGGGCCGACTCCGAAGAAGGACGTTGTCATGGGCACCTCATCTGCGGGTGGCAGCATGGCCGAAGAACAAGACCGCCGCCTAAACATCGGCGCTGTCGCGATCATGCGTGAGGATGGCATCAAAGAAATCCAGCAGATGCAATATTCGCCTTATGGCACGTCCTTTCGGTTCCTAAGTTCCGAAGACGGACGCGCGCCAGATGCAAATAGTCTTATCAGTGCAGGCATCGGTTTTTGTTTCATGACCCAGTTCGGGCGGTTTGTCTCGATGCTGAAACTTGACCTGCCGGACTACCGGATCGTGCAGGACACCCATTTCAGCCTTGGCGGCGCATCCGGCGGGACGGGCAAGGCGGGCGAAGCGGATTCAATTGAAACTCACGTCTATCTCGAAACGTCCGAGTCCGATGAGACGGCGCAGGAGATGCTCGACATCTCAGAACAAACTTGTTTCCTGCACGCCTTTTGCCGGACGGACCTGAAAACCAAACTAAAGGTCGTGCGCGTTTGAATTCTGGTGATGGACGATACTGCACCTGTCGCCCCTCGTCGCTGTCCACAGCATGATTGAATGGAAACTGAGAAATGACCACACCCTGTATTATTTGTGTCGCGATCACCGGTTCACTGCCGACCTAGGCGGACAATCCTGCGGTGCCCATCTCCGTTGATGAGCAGATAGATAGCACACAAGCCGCCTTTGAGGCCGGGGCGACGATCTGCCATGCCCATGTACGTAACCCGGATGAGACGCCCAGTTCTGATCCAGAAAAATTTGCGCTGTTAAAGGAAGGTCTTGAAAGGCACTGCCCGGGGATGATCATACAGTTCTCAACAGGGGGGCGCTCTGGCGCAGGCAAGACGCGAGGCGGTATGCTGACGCTCAAACCTGATATGGCGTCTCTGTCGGTTGGGTCTAATAATTTTCCAACCCGCGTCTATGAAAATCCACCGGATCTCGTGGCGTGGCTTGCGTCTGAGATGTTGACCCATGAGGTCAAACCAGAGATCGAGGCCTTTGATCTTAGCCACATCATTCAGGCACATTCGATGTTCAAGAACGCTCAGATTGCCGCACTGCCATATGTCCAGTTCGTCATGGGCGTCAAGAATGCCATGTCTGCCGATCGCCATATTTTTGACTACTATACTGCGACTGTGAAACGCTTGTTTGGAGTAGGCGCTCCGTGGTGCGCAGCCGGGATTGGCGCAAACCAGTTGGTCCTGAATGACTGGGCGATATCATCGGGTGGTCACGCGCGCACCGGACTGGAAGACAACATCAGGTTGGACCGCGACTCTCTCGCTCCGTCAAACGCAGCGTTGGTCAGGCGCACTGTTGAGGTCTGTGAAAAATATGAACGACCTGTCGCGACCTACACGCAGGCACGTGAAATCCTTGGTCTGCGCCCATTTGCCTGCTAAAGGTCTCAATCCGCAATTAACTCTGCTTCAGAGCATAGCAAATAACTGCTTCCCGCATGATGCATCGTAATTATCCACTGTCAGGATATTGTACGACCGCGACAGTTTAGACGACCTTCTCAGCAGCTGAAATGAACGCTGCCGCCAAGGGAATAGATTTGGCCCGACATCACTGAAAAGACAGTTTGTGAGTATGCCGTAGCGCCGCAGATTTGCCACTTCTTGCGCTGCGAAAGATCGCTACAATGGCCGGGGTTGCACCCGCATCGGGCCTTAAACACTCAAGACCAGAAAGTTGTGCTCCCCTCCAGCAATGCGGATAGCATAAATGGCTACTTTATTCGCCGCGCAGCAGCACCGGAATTTTGGCTCATGTGGCATTTTTGGCACCGCTTCGGCACGCCGTGAAAACGCGTCACTTCCGCTTTGGGCGTATTTTGTTGAAAAACTCTTGTTGATTTGACGGCTCATGGCTGATTCAATTTCTCTATGGCAGCGGGGGATT
>NZ_JAUOSD010000006.1:0-245826 GCF_030548265.1 Marinovum sp. 2_MG-2023
CCGCCCCCCCACCCCGGGGGGCCCCCCCTTTTTTAAAAAAAAAACCCCAATTCTTTTTTTTTAAAAAAAATCGGCGGGGGGGGGGGGGGGGGGCCCCCCCCCCCGGCGGCGCGCAACGCGCGCCACCCCCCAGCGACGCGCACCAGCGCGGCGCAACCAAATCAAGGGCCACCAGCAATGAACCGCTCTCTCGTCTTCCGCAATCCGTCGATCCTGATCTTCCTCGCGGCGCTTGGGCTTTTCACCCTGTCGGTCACCGCCCTCTCCGAGGCCACAGGCATTGGCTTCATCTCGACCTCTTTCGTGAAAACTCTGGGCAAAACCCTCTGCCTCTGTCTCATCGCCATCGCGATGGATGTGGTCTGGGGCTATTGCGGCATCCTTTCGCTGGGTCACTTCGCCTTCTTTGGCATCGGGGGGTACGCCGTCGGCATGTGGCTGATGTACGCCCGGACAGAGGCGATTGTCGTCGAAAGCCTGCAATCCGGGGCCATTCCGCCCACTTCGGGCGAGATAACAGACGCCATCGGCAGCCAGATCTTCGGCGTTGTCGGTTCTTCGGAATTCCCTACGATCTGGGCCTTTGCCCATTCGCTGCCATTGCAGCTTCTGGCCGTCATCTTGATCCCCGGCCTTCTGGCGCTGGTCTTTGGCTGGCTCGCCTTCCGCTCGCGCGTTACCGGGGTCTATCTGTCGATCCTGACCCAGGCGATGACACTCGCCCTGTCACTCTATCTGTTCCAGAACGACACCGGCCTGCGCGGCAACAACGGTCTTTCCGGGCTACAGAATATTCCGGGGTTTGAGGCGACGCCACAGGCCACGATTTCCATTGCCTTTTTCTGGGCCTCGGCACTGGCGCTGGGGGCGGGCTATCTGCTGTTTGCCTATGTGGTCGACGGCAAGATGGGCAGCGTGATCCGCGCCATTCGCGACAACGAGGCACGGGTGCGTTTCCTTGGCTATCATGTCGAAAGCTACAAACTCTTTGTTTTCACCCTGACGGCCATCGTTTCGGGCATTGCCGGCGCGCTGTATTATCCGCAGGCGGGCATCATCAATCCGGCGGAAATCGCGCCGATTGCCTCGATTTATCTTGCGGTCTGGGTGGCCATCGGCGGGCGTGGGCGGCTTTACGGCGCGGTGATCGGCGCGGCCTTTGTCTCGCTTCTGTCCAGCTGGTTCACCGGCGGTGGCGCGCCCAACATCAATCTTGGGTTTTATGAAATCAAATGGACCGATTGGTGGCTGGTGCTGCTTGGTCTCAGCTTTGTCGCTGTGACCCTGTTCTTCCCCAAGGGGATCGGCGGGTTGTTTGACCTGATCGTGATGAAAAAGGCAGAGGACAAGCCATGAAAACGCTTTTGGAAATGTCCGGCGTCACGGTCAGCTTTGATGGTTTTCGCGCCATTAACAACCTCAGCTTTCAGATCGGCGAGCCGGAAATGCGCGCCATCATCGGCCCCAATGGCGCGGGCAAGACAACCTTTATGGACATCATCACCGGCAAGACCAAACCAGACGAAGGCCGGGTGTTGTTTGGCGAAAAATCCGTGTCGTTGCTGAAAATGAGCGAAAGCGAAATCGCCCGCTCTGGCGTGGGGCGCAAATTTCAGAAACCCACGGTGTTCGAGGCCCAGACCGTGCGCGAAAACCTTGCCATGGCGCTGGCCAACAAACGCGGCCCGTTCGACGTGCTGTTCTATCGCAAAAGCAAACGCGGGGCGGAACGGATCGAAGAAATCGCCGAATTGATTGGCCTGACCGAAGAGTTGAAACGCCAATCGGGTGAGCTGAGCCACGGCCAGAAACAATGGCTGGAAATCGGCATGTTGCTGGCCCAGGATCCCCGGCTGTTGCTGGTCGATGAACCGGCGGCGGGCATGACCCCAGCGGAACGCGAGAAAACCACCACCATGCTGGTCGAAGCGGCCAAGAAACATGCGGTTGTGGTGGTGGAACACGATATGGAATTTGTCCGCCGTCTGAATTGCAAGGTCACGGTGTTGAACGAAGGCTCCGTCTTGGCCGAAGGCAGCCTTGATCATGTGACACAGAACAAAGACGTCATTGACGTCTATTTGGGGCGATAACATGCTTGAAACCCGCGATTTGACGCTGAAATACGGCCATTCCCAAATTCTGCACGGCATTTCGATGCAGGCAGAAGCGGGCAAGGTCACCTGTGTGATGGGCACCAACGGGGTGGGCAAGACCAGCCTCCTGAAGGCGATCTCCGGAACCCATCCCCGCGCAGGCGGGGATCTCTTGATTGATGGCGAATCCATGGGCCGTTTGCCGGCACATGCCCTGGCACAAAAGGGCGTCGGCTATGTGCCGCAGGGGCGGGATGTCTTTCCCTTGATGACGGTGATGGAAAATCTCGAAACCGGTTATGCCTGTCTGCCGAAATCCGAACATTTTGTGCCGGATGAGATTTTCGAATTGTTCCCGGTGCTGAAACAAATGCGAAACCGTCGCGGTGGTGACCTTTCGGGCGGGCAGCAGCAGCAGCTGGCGATTGCCCGTGCGCTGATCACCAAGCCGAAACTTTTGTTGCTGGACGAACCAACCGAAGGCATTCAGCCCAATATCATCCAGCAGATCGGCGAGGTGATCAAATACCTGCGCGGCAAAGGCGGAATGGCGATCATTCTGGTCGAACAGTTCTTTGATTTCGCTTATGATCTTGGGGATCATTTTGTGGTGCTGAAACGCGGCGAAGTGGTGTTGGAACGTGATCGCGAAGACGCCGACCGCGAGACTTTGCTGAAACACGTTTCGGTCTAGAAACCGGCTTTTCATTGCCGCGCGTTGTGGCATGTTGAGCCCATGACAGATTTCACCAAGACCCGCGCCATGTTCCATCTGCCGGATGGGATGATTTACCTTGATGGCAATTCGCTCGGCCCTTTGCCGCGCGCCGCTGCGGCCCGTCTGCAACAGGCGGCAGTGGACGAATGGGGCGACATGCTCATCACCGGTTGGAACCGGGCGGGATGGATGGGTATGCCGACCCGCCTTGGCGATCGGATCGGGGCGCTGATCGGTGCCGCGCCGGGCAATACGGTGCTGGGCGACACCCTGTCGATCAAGGTCTATCAGGCGCTGGCCGCCGCGTTGGAAATGCGCCCGGATCGCCGGGTGGTTCTGTCCGACAGCGGCAATTTTCCCACCGATCTCTATATGGCGCAGGGGCTTTTGGGCAGCCTGAACCGTGGCCATGAATTGCGGGTCGTCGCGCCCGAGGCTGTTGAGGCGGCGATTGGCGAAGACATTGCCGTGCTGATGCTGACCCATGTCGATTATGCCACCGGGCGGATGCATGACATGGCGCGGTTGACCAAACGGGCGCAGGACGCCGGTGCAGTGGTGATCTGGGATCTGGCACATTCCGCCGGGGCGGTGCCGGTGGATTTCGCCGGCTCGCACGCGGAATTTGCCGTTGGCTGCACCTATAAATACCTCAACGGCGGGCCGGGCGCGCCCGCATTCATAAGCTTGCGCCCCGACACCACCGCACAGGTGCGCCCGGCGCTGGCGGGGTGGCTTGGCCATGACGCGCCATTTGCCTTTGAGCCGGATTATCGCCCCGGCTCGGGCGTGGCGCGGATGCGGGTTGGTACGCCGCCGGTCCTGCAAATGGCGGCTTTGGATGCGGCGCTGGATGTCTGGGATGATGTGAAGATGGCCGATATCCGCGCGCAATCTGTGGCGCTTTGTGACCGGTTTATTTCGGGGGTCGAGGCCAGCTGTCCTGATTTGACGCTGGCCAGCCCACGGGATGCCGATCAGCGTGGCTCGCAGGTATCGTTCCGGTTCGACGCTGGCTATGCCGCGATGCAGGCGTTGATTGCGCGTGGGGTGATTGGCGATTTCCGTGCGTCGAACATCATGCGCTTTGGCTTTACCCCGCTGTACATCGGGGTCGATGACGTTGACCGTGCGGTTGAAATCCTGGCCGAGATCATGACAACCGGGGCCTGGGATCAGCCGGAATATCATCAGCGCAATGCCGTGACGTGATCCGGGGCGCGGGGACGCGATATTGTGAAGTGATTTGCCAAAATGTCGTCATAAGCTTCACGGATATGTCGGTGCGGAACAATACAAGGTGAGGCTCATGTTCAATTCTCTTAGCCGGGTGATTTGCTTTGTCTTGGCAGCCACATTGCCCGGGCTTGCCCCGGCGCAAGAGGTCGACAAGCTGCGGGTTTATGTCTGGGGCAATTCGCTGATCGACCATCCGACCGAATCTGATGGCACGGCGGTGCCTTATTGGCTGAACCTTCTGGCGGCGGCGGATGAGCGTGATCTCGCCCTGAGCGGTGAGTATACCTTTGGCATTGAATTTCCTGACAAAATCCCGCCAAGCCCGACATGGACCTTTCCCGGCGTCACCCCGTCCTATACGGCGGAACAGGGGTCTTTTGCCGCTGCGGATATTGATACCGTGTTGATAAACCCGGAAAATTTCATCCAGTATCAGGCCCCGGATGCCGTCTATGAAGGGGATATTCCCGACCAACGCTCTGCGATCAGCGGTACGGTGGAGCTGGCGAAATGGGCGATGCAGGATGGGGCGCGTCCGACCGTGTTTCTTTATGAAGGCTGGGCCGAAATGAAACGGTTCCCGCCATTGTGGTGGCAATATCGGCGGTATCAGGCGTTCACCACCGGCGATTATCACGATTGGTATCTGGATTATCACGCCGGGGTTGCGGCGGCGGTGCCAGAGCTGGATGTGCGTCTGATCCCGGTTGGGTCGATCCTGACCGGGTTGTTGACCGAAGGCCCCTTGCAGGATCTCACGCCGGTGGATCTTTATACCGACGATGCGCCGCACGGCACGCCGACCACCTATCTGATCGCGGCGCTGATCACCTATTCCGCGCTGTATAATGCCCCGCCGCCCGCCGATTTTTCCCGGTTCGAGGATGCGCATCCGCTGCTGGTTGCGAATTATGCCGCCACCGCCGAATTCATCTGGCACCATCTGGCAGATTTCACCGCCCCCCGGCAGCGGGCAGAAAACACCGAGGTTGAGCGGGGCAGTCACACACCGCTCAAACAGGCAGAGGCCCCTGTGCCGATCCCGGCCGCCAATACCTCCGGGCTGGAAAATCCTTCGCTTGGGATGGGGTTGAACGGGATTGCGGATTGGTCAACCCAACAGCCGTTTGTCGATGTGATGAAAACCGCGCGCCGATGGGTGGGCCACACCCAGAGCACATGGGGCGCATGGAGCTATGAGGATCTGTTGGCGGATGGGGTGTTCGATGATCAGGGCTGGGTCACCCGTCTGCCGGATGGGGTTGACCGGATCGAGACCTTTGTTCTGACGGAATTGCCACAAGAGGTGCAATCGCTCCGGGGCAGCTACCGGATGACATGGAAGGGCAGCGGGACTTTGGATGTTGTCGGGCTGGCAAAGGTGCAGGCGCGCAACGATCACGAAATCTGGTTCAACTTCCGGCCCGACGATGACACGGTTGCGGTTCAGATCCGCGAAACCGACCCCGAAGGCACCGGGGATTACATCCGCGACATCGCGATTGTGCATGAAAATCACATTCCGCTGCATGAGGTCGGCATGGTGTTCAATCCCGATTTTGTGGCCCGGATTGCCGATCTGCGCAGTCTGCGGTTCATGGATTGGATGTTCACCAATGGCTCTGACAAGGTGACATGGCAGGATCGCGCAAGGGTCAGTGATTACAGCTATGCCCAACGCGGCGTGCCGGTGGAACATCTGCTGACCTTGGCCAATCTGGTTGGGGCGGATCCCTGGATTCCGATGCCACATATGGCCGATGACGATTTCATCCGCCGCTACGCCGAAACGGTCCGCGACGGGCTTGATCCGCGATTGAAGGTCTATGTGGAATATTCAAACGAGCTCTGGAACCGGATTTTTCCGCAAGCGATCTGGGCCGGTCAACAGGCCGAGGCACGTTGGGGGGATGCGGCGGGCGACAACGGCTGGATGCAATTTGCCGGGATGCGCGCGGCAGAGGTTGCCGATCTATGGACTGATGTGTTTGGCGATGACGCCCCGGCGCGGCTGGTCAATGTGATCGCTGTCCAGACCGGCTGGCCCGGGTTGGAGGAACCGTTGTTGCAAGCGCCGTTGTGGCAGGCTGAGGGCCATGAAGCGCCGGTCACCCGGTTTCAGGCCTATGCGGTGTCGGGCTATTTCGGCCATTCCATTGGCAGCGAAGACGGGGGCGGTCAGCTTCGGTCGTTGTTGGATGAAGCGGCGGAAACCGCCCGCGCGGCCGGCGCGGCGCAGGGATTGCAGCGGGTGGCGCTGCGGGAATATGTGCGGGAACATCGGTTCCAGGGCACAATTGCCCCGACGATTGCCCGGCTGCGCGAAGGATCTTTGGCCGAGCTGACCGAAGAGCTTTGGCCCTATCACGCCGGGGTTGCCGCCAAACATGGTCTGGCGCTGGTGATGTATGAGGGCGGGACACATATTCAGGGCCAGGGGCCATGGCTGGAAGATGCGGATATGACCGCCTATTTCCATCAGCTGAATTACACGCCGGACATGGCCGAGATCTATACCGATCTGTTGCGCGCCTGGCGGGCCGTCGGCGGAACGATGTTCAATGCGTTTGTCGATGTCGGCGCGCCGTCGAAATACGGCAGTTGGGGGCATTTGCGGCATCTTGACGACAGCAACCCGCGTTGGGATGCGTTGATGGCCTTTGACCGCGACACGCCGGCATGGTGGGAGGTTCGCACAGCAGAGACCTTCAGAAACGGTGTGATGTCCCGCGGCACTGATGGTGCGGACAGGATCGAAGGCAGCAGCGAAGAAGATGTCTTGATCGGGTTGGGCGGTGATGATGTGTTGATCGCACATGGGCGCGGCGATTTTCTGCATGGCGGGGCAGGCAATGATGTCGCCGTTCTGCCGGGGGCCTATGGCGATTACGGGTTTGATATGGCGGGGGATGTTCTGCGGATTTGGCGCGGCGCACAGGTAAGCCATCTGCGCGACATTGAAACCGTGCGCTTTGCGGATATCGAAATTGGTGCCGACCTGTTGCAGGCGCAGTAGAGGTTGCAGGCAGGGGGACGGGCGGGGGACGCGAACGGTGTCGCGTTCAGCCCTGCGACCGCCGCATTTCTTCGACAATCACCTCTGCGCCAAGGCTGGCACGATAGTCGCGTTCGATCCGCGCGCGTCCGGTTTCGCTGAGGCGGCTGGCCAATGCCGGATCTTGATGGATGCGTAGAATCGCTGCGGACAGCGCCTCTGGCGACTTTGGCGCCACCAACAGACCCTCGACCCCGTCGTCGATCAATTCCGGCACCCCGCCGGCATTGGTGCCAATGGTCGGCACGCCACAGGCGATCGCCTCCATATAGGCGACGCCCAGTGGTTCATGCCAGCTGGCGAGGGCAAAGATGTCTGCCTCCAGCAGTTTCGCCTTGACCGCGGCGGCGTCAATCGCGCCCAACAGGGTGACATGTTCTGTCAGCCCATGTTGCTTGATCAATTGTTCCAGCACCAGACGGAAGCCGCTGCCACCGTCGTCATCCTGTCCGGCGATTTCCAACGTCACATCATGATCGTCTGCGCGCAATTGGCGCACCGCCTCGATCAGATCCTGATGGCCTTTGACCACATTCAACCGCCCGCAGGAAAAGACCCGGATCGGCCCGCCCGGTTCGGATGGAACATAGGGGGTATCCCGCCGGAGGTAATCCGTATCCACCCCCATCGGGCGCAGAATCAGACGCGGCAGATCGTCCGGCAGATCGGCCTGCATTTCGGCTATCAATTTGCGGGTGATCACGGTGGCGAATTTGGCATTGCGCCACTTATAGCGCTGGGCGCTGCCATAATCGGACAACGGCCCGTGCAAGGTCAGGGAATAGCTTGGCCCGCCAAGATCCTGCGCCAGCGCCGCAATCAGCGCCGCGCGCGCGCAGGAATGGACATGCACATGGGAAATTCCCTGCTCCGCACAGTGATCGCAAAGCGCCTGTGCCGCCGCCGCACAGATTGCAGCATCCTTGACCACCGAGAGGCCATCGCGGCGGATTTCCCGCCAGAGCGCAGACCACGGCAGCCGGGGCAGAACCGACAGGGCAGAGGTCAGAGACACCTCGCCCAGATAGGTTGTGCGGGCCATCGCCGCCGTCGACCATTCATGCGAGATCAGCCCAGCGGGCGGCTTGCGGGTGGAAAACAGCACCGGCGTGATGCCGTTTTTTTCCATCGCCGCAATTTCACGCCAAAAGAAAATATGTGTCTGTCCCGGAAACTGCGGGACGAGATACCCGATTTTTTCCCCTTGTGACATGCAGCCCATCCATCGTTTTCCCTTGCCGCATCATGGTTTGGCCACAGTTGCATGTATAGTCCACAGAGAAGAACAAAATTGTTATGAGTTTTATCGTGTCGTTGAACCAAAACTTTATTTTGGCGGTGGTAATCCCTGCCCACAACGAAGAGCGTTGGATTGGTGCCTGTCTTGATGCGATAATTGGGTCGAAAGGTCCGGATCATGCGCAGGTGATTGTGGTCGCAAATGGCTGTACGGATCGGACCGGTGATGTGGCACGCGGGTATGCGGCGGATTTTGCCGCGCGGGGCTGGCATCTGGATGTGGTTGAGCTGGCCGAGGGCAGCAAGATCGCGGCGTTGAATGCCGGGGATGCAATTGCGCGCGCGCCGGTGCGTGCCTACCTGGATGCTGATGTGGTTGTGGATGGTGATGTGTTGGGGCAATTGGCGCAATTTTTGCAGCAGGACAGCGCGGCCTATGCCAGTGGCACGCTGGAAATTCCTGATCCGGACAGCGCCCTGTCACGCGCCTATGCCCGGATTTACCGCCGGGTGCCGTTTATCCGTCAGGGTGTTCCGGGGTGCGGGTTGTTCGCGGTGAATGCCGCCGGGCGTGCGCGCTGGGGCGATTGGCCCGCGATCATTTCCGATGACACATTTGCCCGTTTGCAGTTTGCCGGCGCAGAACGTCATGCGGTGCCCGGGCGGTATCGCTGGCCCCTGGTCGAAGGTTGGCCCGCGCTGGTGCGGGTGCGTAGACGTCAGAATATCGGTGTCGACGAGATCCGGGAAAAGTTTCCCGCGCTGGTCGCCAATGATGATTCGGTGACGCCCGGTCTGGGCGGCAAGATGGGGCTGGCGCTGCGCGATCCGTTTGGCTTTGCGGTTTACGCCGGGGTGGCGCTGGCGACGAAATTCGGCGGCGACGCAGGATGGAGCCGCGGCAGATGAGGGCAATTGCGCGGAAATTGAGCGGCGGGTCCCTGACGGCGCGTGCTTTGCGGTCCGGTCTTTTCACCGTCGGTGGCTTTGGCATGACCCAGCTGGTGCGCCTGGGCTCGAACCTCATTCTGACCCGCATCCTCTTCCCCGAGGCTTTTGGCCTGATGGCGCTGACCATGGTGTTTCTGCAAGGGTTGCAGATGTTTTCCGATGTCGGTGTCTCGCCCGCAATTCAACAAAGCAAACGGGGCGACGACGCAGATTTCCTTGATACCGCCTGGACCATTCAGGTCGTTCGGGGGTTTGGGCTTTGGCTGGCGGCCTGTGCGATGGCCTGGCCGCTGGCGCAGGTCTATGACGAGCCGCAGCTTGTGATGCTCTTGCCATTGATGAGCCTGACGCTGATCATTCAGGGGTTCAATCCGACCAAAATGGAAACCGCGAACCGCCACCTGATTCTGGGGCGGGTGACGCTTCTGGAAATCGCGACCCAGCTGGTGGGCGTGTTTTTCGCAATTTTGCTGGCCTATTGGCTGCAATCGGTTTTTGCCTTGGTGGTGTCGGGCATCGTGTCGATGGCGGCCCAGCTTTGGCTGAACATGAAATTCCTGCCCGGACGGGGCAACCAGTTTCGTTGGGAAAAACCTGCGGTGCAGGAGCTGATAAATTTCGGCAAGTGGATTTTCCTGTCCACCCTTGTCGGGTTCCTGTTCCATCAGGGCGACAAGATCATTTTGGGCCGCTATCTGCCGATTGATCAGTTTGGCGTCTATAACATCGGTTTCTTTCTGGCGTCCTTCCCGATGTTGTTGGGCATGGTGGTCACCCGCAAGGTGCTGATCCCGATTTACCGCGAAACACCGCCCGGTGCCGCGGCCGAAAACTTTGCCAAGCTGCGGCGGATGCGGGTCATGGTGACCTCTGGCTTGATGGTGCTTCAGGCGATTTTTGCCGCGTCGGGGGTGTGGTTGGTCGGGGTGATGTATGATGATCGCTATGCCATGGCGGGGCCGGTTGCGGTGGTGATTGCGATTGCGCAATTGCCGCTGATCGTCGCGCTGACCTATGATCAGACGGCGGTCGCCGCCGGGGACAGCCGCAGATTCTTTGGCCTGCAATCGGCGCGGGCCGCCTTTATGATCATTGGCTTGTTGGCCGGTGTGCATTTTGGCGGGCTGTTTGGTGCGATTGCTGGTCAGGGCGTGGCGATGATTGCGGTCTATCCGGTGGTTGTTCGCCTTGCCCGCAAGATGAAGGCCTGGGATCCGATGCATGATCTGGTGTTTGCCGTGGTCGGCGGTTTGATTGCGCTTTTGGCCTGGATGATCAATGGCGCGGCGATCATGACACTCTTTCCGGGGGCGGCGACATGATGTGGGTTCGGGCCCTGCCAGACGGGCGAATGCGGCGCTTGCGCCGGGAACTTGCCCTTAAATTACCTCAATTTGAAACTACCTCCGTTTACCGGGGGCATACGGGATTGTCGGATGTCAATTGAACATGACCTCGCTCATTTCAGCGAGACTGATATTGCGATTGTTGGAATGGCGGCCCGTTTGCCCGGTGCGGCCAATATTGCCGCGTTTTGGGATAACCTGCGCAACGGTCGATCCTCAATTCGCCGGCTCAGTGACGAGGATCTGCGCGACGCAGGCGAAAGCCCCGGTCTGATCCATCACCGCAACTATGTGCCTTTTGCTGCGCCGCTGGATCATTTTGCCGATTTCGATGCCGAATTCTTTGGCCTGTCGCCCAAGGATGCCGCGATCATGGACCCCCAGCATCGCCAGTTTCTGGAATGCGCCTGGGAGGCGATGGAAACTGCCGGCCATATGCCCGACACAGCCCCCGGCCCGGTGGGTGTTTTTGCCGGCAGCGGCATGGGCAGCTATTTTTACTTCAACGTCTGTTCCAACCCCGATCTGGTGGATGGCACCGGCATGTTCCTGTTGCGCCATACTGGCAATGACAAGGATTTCATGGCCACGCGTCTCAGCCACATCCTTGACCTCAAAGGGCCGTCGCTGAACCTGCAAACCGCCTGTTCCACCTCGCTTGTCGCGACGCATTACGCCGCGCAATCGCTGATCAACGGCGAATGTGACATGGCGCTGGCGGGGGGCGTGACCATCGAATTGCCGCAGGGGCGGGGATATCTTTTCAAGGAAAACGAGATCCTGTCGCCGGACGGCGCATGCCACGCCTTTGACCACCGGGCCGAGGGCACGGTGTTTGGCTCTGGCGTTGGTGTGGTGGTGCTGCGGCGGCTGGCGGATGCCATTGCCGACGGCGATCACATCTGGGCGGTGATCAAGGGCAGCGCGGTCAACAATGACGGCGCGGCCAAGGCCGGCTATCTCGCGCCCTCGGTCGCGGGTCAGGCCGCTGCCATTGCCGAGGCACAGGCGATGGCGGGCATAAGCGCCGAGACCGTCGATTATATCGAATGCCACGGCACCGGCACCTATCTTGGTGACCCGATCGAGGTCGCGGCCCTGACCGAAGCCTTTGCCGAAACCACCGACGAAACCGGATTCTGCCGCATCGGATCGGTGAAAACCAACATCGGCCACCTGGACACTGCTGCCGGGGTTGCCAGCCTGATCAAGGCGTCTCTGGCGCTGACACATGCGGAAATGCCGCCCAGTTTGGGGTACGAAAAACCAAATCCGGCGATTGATTTCGAAAACTCGCCGTTTTCGGTGAATGACCAGCTGACCCCATGGGGTCGCCGCAACGGTCCGCGTCGCGCCGGGGTGAATTCGCTGGGGGTTGGCGGCACCAACGCCCATGTGGTGCTGGAAGAGGCCCCGGAACGCGCGGCCTCGGAAGACAGCGATTGGCCGTTTCAGATCCTGACCGTGACCGGGCGCAGCAAAGCAGCGGTCGAGGCAAATGCCCGCGCGCTGGCGGTCCATCTGCGCGCACATCCCGAACAAAAGCTCGCAGATGTGGCCTATACGCTGGAAACCGGTCGGCGCAAGTTCGAACACCGCCGTATTCTGGTCGCTGAAAGCCATGAACAGGCGGCGGAACAATTGGAAACGCTCGATCCGCGTCGGGTGTTTGCCCATACCGCGTTGGACGCGGCGCCCGATGTGGTCTTCATGTTCCCCGGCGGTGGCGCGCAATATGCCGGTATGGCGCGGGATCTCTACGAGACAGAGCCGGTCTTTGCCGACTGGATTGATCGTGGCCTCGATATTCTGCAACCGAAGCTGGATTACGACATCCGCGCGCTTTGGTTGCCGCGCGAAGAGGACCGGCAACGGGCCGATGAGCGGTTGAAGCAACCCTCGGTCCAGTTGCCGTTGATCATGATCGTTGAATATGCGCTGGCGCAGCTTTGCCTGTCCTGGGATGTGACGCCAAAGGCGCTGGTCGGCCATTCGATGGGCGAAAACACCGCCGCCTGTCTGGCGGGCGTGATGTCGTTCGAAGACTGCATTGGTCTGGTGCATTTGCGCGGGCAATTGTTTGATACCGTGCCCGCCGGTGGCATGCTGTCGGTCTCACTCTCGGCAGAGGCGCTGCGGCCATACCTTGGCGACGGGCTGGACCTTGCCAGCGTGAACGCACCGGATCTGTCGGTGGCGTCAGGTTCCGACAAGGGCCTGGAAGATTTGCAAAAACGGCTTCAGGCGGACGGGATTGATTGCCAGCGCGTGGCCATCGACATTGCGGCGCATTCCGCCATGCTTGATCCGATCCTGGATGATTTCCGCGCCTATCTGCGCAGCATCGACCTGCATCCGCCGCGCATTCCGATCATTTCCAACCGCAGCGGCGCGCCGCTCAGCGATGCGGATGCCACCGACCCGGATTACTGGGTCGGGCATCTGCGCAATACCGTGTTTTTTGCCGATTGCATCGCCACATTGGCCAAAACCCCGAACCGGGTATTTCTTGAGGTCGGTCCGGGCAAGGCGCTGTCGTCGCTGGCGCGCCTACATCCCGACCTGCCGGGAAATCAGGTGCTGGGCACCCTGCGTCACCCCGAAGATGACATTGCCGATGACAGCTATTTCATGGCCGCGCTTGGCCGGCTTTCGGCGCTGGGCGTTGCCATCGACTGGCCGCAGATCTGGGGCGAGGCACGGCGCAATCGGGTGATCCTGCCGACCTATGCCTTTCAGCACCAGACGTATTTCATCGAACCGGGCAAGGTTCAGGACAGCCGCGCAGAGACCTTTCTCATGCGCGATGATGACATTTCCGGATGGGCCAGCCGCATGGCCTGGGTGCCCCAGCTTGCGGCCTGCGAGGTGGATGTAGAAAGTGAGCTGTCGCTCATATCCCCGGAAACATGGCTTGTCTTTATGGATGATGCCGGACTGGCGCGTCCGGTGGTGGACCGGCTGCGGGCCGCAGATCATTCGGTGATCGAGGTCTGGCCGGGTGACACATTCGCCCGCGCGTCGGATACCAGTTATGTCCTGTCGCCAGAACGGGGGCGCGAAGGGTTTGACCTTTTGATCCGCGATCTGATGGCGCGGGGGATCGTGCCATCGCGTGTGGCGCATTTCTGGTTGGTGACCCGCGACGAAAGCCACCGGCCCGGATCATCGTTTTTTCATCGTGTGGCGGAACATGGCTTTTACACGCTTCTGTTCCTGGCGCAGGCGATGGAAGACGAAAACCTGCCGAAACCGCTGCATATCACGGCCTTTTCCAATGGCGCGGCGCGGGTGCGGAACGAGGCGCTGCCATGGCCCGAGAAATCGACACTTGCCGGTCCGCTGCGGGTGATGCCGCGCGAATTGCCGGGGGTGACCACGGCGCTGGTGGATCTGGTCCTGCCCGAAGGGCGCGGCCGGGGACGCGAGGCGCAATTGGCGGATCTGACCAATCAGGTGCTCGAAGATCTGGTTGCGCCGCCGACGAATGTTCAGGCCGCATTGCGTGGCACAAAGCGCTATGTGCGTGTGCCGCGCCCCATTCCCCTGCCAGAGGTGAAGGCCCCGGCGGTGCGCGCAGGCGGGACATATCTGATCACCGGCGGTTTTGGCGGCATTGGCCAAAGCATCGCGGCCCGCCTGATTGCAGAGGGTGCCGCCAATATCGTGTTGGTGGCCCGCAGCGCCCTGCCGGATCGGGCTGAATGGGATCGCCATCTGCGCGGCCATGGCCCACAAGACGCAATCACCCGCCGCATTCAGGCGGTTCAATCGCTGGAATCGCACGGCGCAGAGGTGATGATCGCCGCCGCAGATGTCAGCAATCTGCAACAGATGCAGGCGGTTGCGACGGATGCCCGCGCCCGGTTTGGCGACATCCATGGGGTGATACACGCTGCGGGTGTGATCGACGATGCGCCGCTGTTGACCAAGAACCAGATCGGCATTGAAAATGTGCTGACGCCCAAAATTCATGGCACCCAGGTGCTGGGCCAGGTCTTTCCCGATGGCGATCTCGACTGGTTGGTGCTGTTTTCGTCCAGTTCGACGGTCACGGCCCCGGCGGGTCAGGTCGATTACGTGGCGGCCAACGAATATCTGAACGCCTTTGCCCGCGCGCGGGATGGCGGCAAGACCCGTGTGCTGGCGTTGAACTGGGGGATCTGGGCCGAGGTTGGCATGGCCGCCGATGCGGTCGCAGAGCGGACCGGTGTCACGCCCGAAACCCCCAGCCTGCCGCTGGACATGCCGTTGCTGGACCAGGCCACATTCGCCACCAATGGCGATCGTCAGTTCGAGGCATCCTGGCAGCCCAAGGACAATTGGGTTTTGGACGAACACCGCACCCGTAGCGGTGTCGCCGTGCTGCCCGGCACCGGCTATCTGGAGCTGGCCGCCGAGGCGCTGAAGGCGCAGGGCGAGACCGGCGCCTTTGAAATTCGCGATCTCACCTTCCTGCGTGCCCTGCAAACCCCGGATGATGTTGCAACCGATGTGCGCCTGCGGCTTCACCGCAGCGATGCGGGATATGTCATGTCCTTGCGCAGCGCGGTGGATCACGCCGGGCGCACCGGCTGGCAGATGCATGCCGAGGCGGAATTGTCGCTGGCCCCGTTGGCCGCGCCGCAACAGGTGGATTTGGCGGCCATCCGCGCCCGATGCGCGGGCACAAATTACAGCGACATTCCGCTGCGTTCGGCGCAAGAGGTGCATCTCAACTTTGGTCCGCGGTGGCGGGTGCTGCACGCCAAATCCCTGGGAGAGGGCGAGGGCATTGCCGATCTGGCCCTGCCGCCAGAGGCGGCCGGGGATGGAACGGCCGGGACATTGTTGCACCCGGCGATGATGGACATTGCCACAGGCTGGGCGATGGAATTGATCGAAGGCTATGACGCCGCCGCCCTTTGGGTGCCGATGTCTTATGGGCGGGTGCGGGTGTTTGGCCCCTTGCCTGATCGGCTGGTCAGCTGGGTGCGCAACGCCGGGACCAACAGCATGTCCGATCCGGTGGCGCGTTTCGACATCACTTTGATGGACGAGGCCGGCACGGTCTGTGTTGCCATCGAAGGGTTTTCCATCAAACGCCTGGATATCGAGGGCGGTTTGACCGCCGCGCCAAAGCCGAACGCAAATGAGCTGGAATTTGACGACGCCGATACGGTGCAACCCCTGTCCGCCGCCGAGGAACGGCTGCAACACAATCTGGGTCAGGGTATTCGCCCCGAAGAAGGCGCCGAAGCCTTTTTGCGCGCCCTGGAAACGGATGTGTCCCAGCTTGTGGTGTCCTCGCTTGATCTGAACGCCCTGATTGCCCAGGCCGGTGAAACACGCGATGACACCTCGGGCGGTGCGGCATTTGAACGGCCTGAACTGGACAGCGATTTCGTCGCGCCAGAGACCGATATCGAACGCACCCTGGCCGGGTTCTGGCAGGATCTTCTGGGGGTAAGCCAGGTCGGGGTCGAAGACAGTTTCTTTGATCTTGGCGGTCATTCCCTGATCGCGGTGCGGCTGTTTTCGATGATCAAAAAGGCCTACCGCACCGAATTTCCGATTTCGGTCCTGTTCGAGGCGCCCACAATCCGCGCCTGTGCCGCATTGATCGAGGCGCGGGTCGGCCCGTCGCAAAGCAGCGCCGCGCCACAGACATCAGAAACCGCCCCCCGCCGCTATACCCATATCGTGCCCATGCATGAGGGCGAGGCGGGTCAGAAAACCCCGTTCTTCTTGGTCGCCGGCATGTTTGGCAATGTGCTGAACCTGCGTCATCTGGCGCATCTGATCGGGGCGGATCGGCCGTTTTACGGGCTTCAGGCGCGCGGGCTTTATGGCGATGACGCGCCACATGACGACATCCGCGAAGCGGCGCGCGACTACATCGTCGAACTTCGCCAGGTCCAGCCCAATGGCCCCTATCTGCTGGGTGGATTTTCCGGCGGCGGGATCACCGCCTATGAAATGGCACATCAGCTGGAGGCCGCGGGCGAAGAGGTTGCCCTCGTGGTGATGCTCGACACGCCATTGCCGGTGCGGCGCGGGTTGGAATGGCGCGACCGGCTTTTGATCCAATGGCAAGAGCTGCGCAAACAGGGCGTGATGTATCCGCTGCGCTGGGCGGCCAACCGCATCCGCTGGGAAATTGCCAAACGCCGGGCTGTGCCTGCGGATGCTTCACCTGAACACCAATTCCACAACGGGGCCATTGAAGCCGCGTTTTATCAGGCGATTGCGCGCTATCCGATGCGCGATTGGTCCGGCAACCTGCATTTGTTCCGCCCGCCGCTGCATGGCAAGTGGCAGGTGTCCGAGGGCCGTTTGGTGGACAGTGACCGGGCCTATGTTTTGCATGACAACGATTGGACCGGGCATGTGCCGGGGGTCCAGGTCGAAGAAGTGCCGGGCGATCATGATTCCATGGTACTGGAGCCTAATGTGCGGGTGCTGGCCGCCCGGATAAAAGCGGCCATCGACGCGACCGAGGTTGCCACCACGTCACAACATCACCCAAGAAAGGCCGCCGAATGAGCGATCCCCGCCTGCTGGCTGTTCTGTTGAATTTCCGCACCCCCGACATGTGCAAACGCGCCGCCGAGACGGCGGTTGCTGCGTTGGACGGATTGAACGGCGAACTGGTGATTGTCGACAATGACAGCGGCGATGGATCTTATGAGATCCTGCGGGACTATGTGCGCACACAGGACTGGCCGCATGTGCGGGTTGTGGCGTCGGGCCACAACGGTGGCTTTGGCGCGGGCAACAACGTCGGCATTCACGCCGGTCTGTCCGACGGCAGCGCGCCGGATTTTGTCTATATCCTTAATTCCGATGCCTTCCCGGAACCGGATGCAATCCGGGTCTTGCGGGATTGGCTGATTGCGCATCCGATGGCGGGCATTGCCGGTAGCCGGATTTACGGCGAGGATGGCGCGCCGCATGTCACGACCTTTCGGTTCCCGTCGGTCGCGGGCGAATTTGAACATGCCATCCGCTTTGGCCCGGTCAGCCGCGCGCTGCGCAACAGCCGCGTGCCAATGGAGATCCCCGACCATGCCATGCCGGTCAATTGGTTGGCCGGGGCGTCGATGATGATGCGGCGCGAGATGCTGGATCGCATTGGCGTCTTTGACGAGACCTTTTTCCTGTATTTCGAGGAAACCGACCTCTGCCTGCGTGCCGCGCGCGATGGTTGGGACACCTGGTATCTGCCGCAAAGCCGGGTGATGCATATCGGATCGGTGTCGACCGGCATGCGCAAATGGGACCGTATCCCGCAATATTGGCTGGATTCGCGGCTGTATTATTTCGTGAAGAACCATGGTCGCCTCTATGCCGCGCTCGCAACCCTGGCCCATGTCGGCGGCGGGGTGCTTTGGCGGTTGCGGCGGGTGATCCAGCGGAAACCCCATGCCGATCCGCCGCATTTCCTCGGTGATCTATTGAAACACGATGTGCGCGCCGCATTTGGGCGTCGCCCGACCAAAGGTGCCACACCGGCCCCCCGTTCTGACCAGCAAGGAGATTGTCATGACCCCCTTTGAGACCGTGATTGTTGGCCATGACACGCTGACCGGTGAATGTGCCCGCCAGGTTCTGGACCGGGGGCATCGCATTGCCGCTTTGGTCACCCGCAACGCCGATCTTCGCCAGTGGGCCACCGATAAAGGTATCCGGGTCGAAGCCCCGGGGCGTGATCTTGGCGCGCGGCTGAATGGGCTGGCCTGTGACTGGCTGTTGTCGATTGCCAATCTGGACATCCTGCAGGCCGATCTGTTGGCTTTGCCGAAACGTGGTGCGGTGAATTTCCACGACGGGCCCCTGCCGCGCTATGCCGGGTTGAATGCGCCGGTCTGGGCACTTTTGCAGGGCGAGGCCCGTCACGGCATCACCTGGCACAAGATCGAGGGCGGGGTAGATGAAGGTGATATTCTTGTGCAGCGCATGTTTGATGTCGCGCCAGAGGACACCGCCCTTAGCCTCAATCTGAAATGTTACGCGGCGGCGGTCGAAAGCTTTGCAGAGCTGTTGACCCAACTGGAATCCCCCGCGCCGCAGTCCCAGACTCAGGATTTGGCGGCCCGCAGTTATTTTGGCCTGAATGATCGCCCCGCTGCGATGGGCATGTTGCGTCTGGATCACCCGGCGATGGATGTGGCGCGTATGGTGCGGGCATTGGATCATGGGGGGTATCTTAACCCGCTGACCACGGCGAAACTGCGGATCGGGGATCGGCTGGTCGTTGTGTCCCGGGCCGAGGTTGCCCCCGGTTCCGGCAGTGCCGGCACTGTTTTGGCGGTGGATCCGGCAAACGTGACGGTGGCCTGTGGTGAGGGCGCGGTGCGCCTGTCCGGGTTGCGTGGACTGGATGGCGCAGACCTTGATGTGGCGGGTGATCTCGCCGTTGGCGATCAATTGCCTGTGGTTTCCGAGGCGGATGCGCAGGCGCTGACGGAACTGGGCGCGACACTGGCCCCCGCAGATCGGTATTGGCGCAAGCGGTTGGGCGATTTTGCCCCGGCGGCGCTGGTCGATACCACCGCCGAGGGCGTTGGCGTGGCGGCAATTTCCTTTGCCTGGCCTGCGGCGCTTTCACCGGATCAAAAGGCCGAGGCGGTTGCGTTTTGGGCCGCACAGAACATGGGCACGGCACAGGCCGATATTGCCCTGACCCACGCCGGTTTGGATCACGGTTCACAGGATTTCGCTTTGAACTGGGTGCCGTTTCGGGCCGGTGATGACCTGACGAAACTATTGGCGCGCGTCGGCGTTGCGGCTGATATTGGGCTGCGCGATCCCGAAATCGGTGCGGTACATGTGCCGGATGTTGCCTTGGTTTTGGCGGGCACAGAGCCGCTGGCCGGGGCCAAGGTCACGGTCACCGCCGATGGCACGTTGCACCATGACCGGGCACGTATCGGCGATGCGATGGCGCAATTGCTGGCCCAACGTCTGACCACAATCGCCGAGGCCATGGCGCAGGGGGACAGCGCGCCGCAGATGCCCGCGACAGAACGCGATCTGCTGTTGCATGGGTGGAACCAAACGAAAACCGCCTTCGACGAAGCCACGACAATTCACCGGTTCTTTGAAATCCAGACCAGCCAAACCCCCGACGCCCCGGCGCTGGTCACCGGCGGTGATGCCCTGACCTATGCCGAGCTGAATGCCCGCGCCAATCGCGCCGCGCATGTGCTGCGTGCCAAGGGAGTCGGACCGGGGTCGCTGGTTGGGCTGTGCACCCATCGCAACGCCCATCTGGTGGTGGGCGCGCTGGCGATCCTCAAGGCCGGGGGGGCATATGTGCCGATGGATCCGGCTTATCCCGCCGATCGGCTTGCGCTCTATCTCGAAGACAGCGGCGCGACAGTTGTGCTTAGCGAAAGCGCGCTGCGCGACACATTGCCGGAAAGCAACGCCGAGGTTTTGCTGCTCGACAGTGACGCGGCACTGAACGGCGCGGCGAATGACAACCCCACGGCAACGGCGATGGCGACCGACCTTGCCTATCTGATCTATACCTCCGGCTCGACCGGGCGGCCAAAGGGCGTGATGGTCGAACACCGCAATGTGTCGAATTTCTTTACCGGCATGGATGCGCGTATTGGCCGCGACACCCCCGGCAGCTGGCTGGCGGTGACATCCCTGTCGTTCGACATCTCGGTGCTGGAAATTTTCTACAGCCTTGCCCGTGGCTACAAGCTGGTGCTGGTGAACGAGGAACAGAAGCTTGAAACCTCGGTCGCGGGCGACGGCATGGAATTCAGCCTGTTTTACTGGGGCAATGACGATGGCGTCGGGCGGGACAAATACCGGTCCTTGCTGGAAGGCGCGAAATTCGCCGATGAAAACGGGTTCTGCGCGGTCTGGACGCCGGAACGGCATTTCCATGCCTTTGGCGGCCCCTATCCCAACCCATCGGTGACCGGTGCTGCGGTGGCCGGCGCGACCAAGAATATCGCCGTGCGGGCCGGCAGCTGCGTTGCGCCGCTGCATCACACCGCGCGCATTGCCGAGGAATGGGCGGTGATCGACAACCTCACCAACGGGCGCGCCGGGCTGGCCATCGCCAGTGGCTGGCAGCCGGATGATTTCGTGCTGCGCCCGGAAAACACCCCGCCCGACAACAAACCGGCAATGCTGCGCCAGATTGACGAGCTGCGCCGTCTTTGGGCCGGGGAACCGGTGGAATATGCCAAAAAGGACGGCACAATGCATGCCGTCGTGACCCAGCCGCGCCCGGTATCCAAAAAGCTGCCGATTTGGGTGACCACAGCGGGCAACCCCGCAACCTGGCAAGAGGCGGGCAAGATCGGGGCAAATGTCCTGACCCATCTGCTTGGCCAGTCGGTGGATGAGGTTGCGGGCAAGATCGAGATCTATCACGCCGCCCTGCGCGAGGCCGGTCATGACCCGGCGGATTTCAAGGTGACGCTGATGCTGCACACCTATGTTGCCGCCACCCGTGACGCGGCGCGGGACGTGGCGCGCGAACCGATGAAGGGCTATTTGCGTTCCGCCGCCGGGCTGATCAAGCAATATGCCTGGGCTTTTCCGGCGTTCAAACGTCCCGAAGGGGCGACAAATGCCTTTGATCTGTCGCTTGATGGGCTCACGGATGAGGAGATGGACGCGATCCTGGATTTCGCGTTCCAGCGTTATTTCGACGATTCCGGTCTGTTTGGCACGGTCGAGGATTGTGTCGCGCGGGTGGACAGCCTGAAAACCATTGGCGTGACCGAAGTTGCCTGTTTGATCGACTATGGCATTGCGGTGGATCAGGTGCTCGATGGGCTGCGCCCGCTGGCCGAGGTTCTGCGCCGTTGCAACATCGGGGCGGACACCGATTATTCCATCGCGGCCCAGATCGCGCGGCATGACGTGACCCATCTGCAATGCACCCCGTCGATGGCGCGGCTTTTGTTGTTGTCGCCAGACACCCGCGCGGCATTGCGCCGGGTGGATCAAATCATGCTGGGCGGAGAGCCGCTGGCAGGCGCGCTGGTTGACGAGCTGCGCTCTATGACCGACGCCAAGATTGAAAACATGTATGGGCCGACGGAAACCACGATCTGGTCGTCGACGGCACCCGCCACCGGCGGAGAGGCGATTTGCGACATCGGCACCCCCATCGCCAACACCCAGATGTATGTGCTGGACGAGGCGGGCGATCCGGCGCCGGTGGGCGTTGTCGGGGAATTGTTCATTGGCGGCGACGGGGTCACGCGGGGGTACTTCCAGCGTGACGATCTGACCGCAGAACGCTTTGTTGCCAATCCATTTGCCCCGGGGCGGATGTATAACACCGGCGATCTGGCCCGTTGGCGCGCGGATGGTCGGATTGATTTCCTTGGCCGGGCAGATACCCAGGTCAAGCTGCGCGGCTATCGCATCGAACTGGGCGAAATCGAAGCCCGGCTGGAGGCGATGGCTGGCGTCAAACAGGCGGTTGTGGTGGTGCAGGGCGGTCAGACGCTGGTGGCCTTCCTGAACGGCAGTGCCTCTGCTGACGATCTTCGGCGGGATCTGGCGGCGGATGTCCCAGATTACATGGTACCGCAACGGTTTGAAAACGTATCCGAATTTCCGTTGACGCCGAACCGCAAGGTCGACCGCAAAGCCCTGTCAGAGCGGAGCCCCGCGCCCGTCACAAAACCTGTTGCGGTGCCTGTTGCACCACAATCGACTGTGGCTGAAGCGCCGGCCGCAACGCCGAAGGGGCAGATTGACCTCGATGATATTCAGGCACGAATTGCCGATATCTGGCGTGCGACATTGGGTGTTGCTGACATTTCGCCAAGTTCGAATTTCTTTGATCTTGGCGGGCATTCGCTTTTGGCGGTGCAGGTGCATCGCGAATTGCGCAAGGAACTGGGCCTGCCCCGGTTGTCGATTGCCGATGTGTTCGGATTTCCGACGCTTGCCGGGCTGACTGCGCGCATTGGCGAAATCGGCGGCGCAGCGCCGGCGCGAAAAGTGCGCAATGTGCCGCCGCCGCCTGCAAATTCTGTTGCGGTGCCGCGCCCGGCCCAGGCCGAGACCACACCAGAAAGCGACAATCCACGCGCCTCGGCGCGACTCGATGCCATGGCCCGTCGGCGTGAAATGCGCGCCCGGCGCGGGGCATAGGCCATGATGTGGTCGGGAACAGGGTGCCGCAGTCGTGAACTGATCAGTAATTTATTGATTTTAATATGAAAAATACCCCGCGGAAACAGATTGTTTCCATAGGATTTATCGAAAAAGGTGGCGAAATTTCGGGTGCCGTCCTATGATCTCTGAGGGGCATTACGCCCGAACTGTGCCCGATGGCCGCTTGCGGACCTCGGCGCATTTCGTGGCCAAACCGACCGATGTTGGTCGGAAAATATGCCCTCGCGGGGGCGCGATGTTGGAGCGTTATGATGAACCAGTTGGGATCGTTTAGTGATCTGAAGTCGATGATCCGGCGTCGGCTGCCCCTGATCATGTTGATTGCATTGCTTGGCAGCGCGCTGTCGGTCTATTTCGCCTTGGGGCAACCCAAGGTCTATGAGGCGATTGCCGTCGTCCAGATCGAGGACGCGAAAATTGTCGATAGCCGCACCGGGCGCACCGATGCCGGCCACCGATTGCAGTTGATTGAACAGCGGATGATGGCCCGCGACAATGTCATCGAGATCATTGAGGATTTCGGCCTGTACCAGGATGTCGACGACTCGATCGGCTTTAAGGTCGCGTTGTTCCGTGAATCAACCCATATCACCCCGGTGATGGATTCGGCCCAGCCCTGGCTGACCGATGGCAGCCCCACGGGCCTGACCATCACGGTATCCATGTCCGATCCGCAACAGGCCGCAGATGTGGCAAATGAGCTTTTGGCGCGGATTGTTGATCAGGGGCGGTCACGCCAAGAGGAACAGACCGAACAGGCCCTGGCGTTTTTCACCGGAGAAGAACGCCGCCTGACGGATGACATCCTGATTCTGGAACGGCAATTGGCCGAATACAAACAGGTTCATTCCGACAGTCTGCCAACCGCCGTCACGTCGCAGCGGACCCGGCTGGAAACACTGCGCCAGACTGAGTTGAATATTGATCGCGACATCATTCAATTGCAAACCAACACCCGGCGTGCCCGCGAAGGTGTGGTCGAAGGCCAGGTTGCCCAGCTGGAGGAACAGCGCCGTCTGGTACAGGAACGCATCGCCGAGGTGGAGGCCGCGCTTAACGCTGCGCCACGGGTTGAGCAGGAATTGAATATTCTGAGCCGCGATCTGGACCAATTGCGCGAACAGCTGCGGCTTGTCACCACCCGCAAGGCCGAGGCCCAAACCGACAGGTCGCTTCAGGAACAAAAACAAACAGAGCGTTTCGAGGTGCTCGAAACTGCGCTTGTGCCGGAACATCCGGTGTCGCGCAGCCGCAAGAAAACTGCGGTCATGGGGGGCTTTGCCAGTGTGATTTTCGCATTGGGGCTGGCCTTCATGCTGGAGATGTCCAATCCCGCGATCCGCAGTTCCGCCCAATTGGAACGTGCTTTGGGAATCGAGGCCGTGGTGTCCATTCCGGCGGTTTCCACCCGGCGCGAACGGCGGTTGCGGAAATTGCTGGTGATTGGCTGGATATTGGGGGCCTTGGCCCTGGTTCCGGCGGTGGTGCGACTGATCAACGAAAGGTGGCCGAACCTCGCGAACCTGTCCCCTTTTAAGGTGGGCGAGCGCCAGGAAGCCCGGCTCTGATCGACAAGCGCCGCCCTATGCGGGCGGGTAGTCCAGCGGCGTTTTGCGTTTCGCTTGGGGCGACGGTCATTATCCAACGCATTTCAGGTGCGTTGGATGAACCGGCACAGATGTAAACCGCTGAACCGGGACGTAAGCCGGCCGCGATGGACACCGCGCAGCTGATCCGCCGGCCCCTGCATGCGCAAAACGGTCGAAAACACAGCGGTTTTAACCGGCCCCATCCTGCAATGTGGTCGGCTTATTATTGTTAAGGGGCTGTCGGGCGGCGCATCGCAAACCTGGGATGCTGCAACGGCTTTGGCTTAATACGCGTAGGCTTGGGTGTGGTCGCCTTCGGATTTGTTCAGCACCACGCCCAGAAGCGGCGTATCGACGCCCAGACGGCGTTCCACATCGCGCACTTGCTGCGGCTTGGTGATCCCGCCGCCGACGATCAGGATGATACCATCATACAGCGACCGAGCGGCCAGAACGTCATCATTGGCCAGGGCCGGCGGCATGTCAAAGAGCATCAAATCCGGCGACAGGCTGGCCTGCAGCCGATCCAGGGTCTCTGCCGTGGTCTGGTCCTGCAACAGCTCTGCTGCATATTCTTCGCGACGGCCCGCAACGCCAAAGGCGATGTTTTCGCCGATATGCAGCGTGTTTTTGCCGGGCCGCATCAGGAAATCTTCCGCCGGGGTTTCCCCGCGCAAGAAGGCTGTGATGTCCGGCGGATTGGGGATGTTCATCACCTTGGCCAGCGCCGGATGACGCATATCAAGGTCCAGAACAATTGTGCGGCAATTGCTTTGCCGTGACAGGGACAATGCCAGATTGGCGGCGGTAAACGTCTTGCCGCAGCCTTCGGTGGGCGAGGTCACGGCCACCCGTGTCCAGCCTTTTTCCCGCATGGCGCGCAGAAGTTTGGTGCGCAGCACGTCAAATGCCGAATGCACCGGGTCTTCACGCGTGGCTGTGATGATCCGGTTGCGTTCCAATTGCCGGGCATTGATCTCAAACCGTTTTAGGGTGTCCCAGCCATTCGGTGCAGTTTGCAGCGCGGGCGTAGGCACCGCAGCAGGTTCAACCGCAGGCGCGGGGTCAGCTACAGGCGCGGGTTTCGCCGCAGGTTCGGACGCGGTTTCGGCGGCCATTTCCGATACGGGCGCGCTCTGACGTGGGCGCGCGGTGGCGGCATCGGCGCGATCCGCAGCGGGTTGTTCCGAAACCCGGGCGGCGGCGGGGCGTGTTGGTTTTATGTCCGGCGTCTGTTCTGGTTCCGGCGACGCGGGATCATCGGGCGTGTTGTTCGGCGCGCTGGTCGCTGTTCTGGCCGCCGTTCTGGTCGGCCGCGCCGAAGTATCCGGCATTGGCCTTTTCGTGTTCTGCGGTTCCGGGGTCTCTGGCAGCTGCATCTCAGGCTCGGCCGGCGCTGCACCCGTCGGGTCCGGCGCCATGTAGCGCTGGGGCCTCCGCCGTGCGCCGGTTTTGGGCTGTGGCGCGAGGTCAATCGCTGGCTGAATCGTCTCTGGTTCCGGGGTTTCGGCAGCGGGCACAATGGGTGCGGCGTCGGACAAAGCCGGTGTTGGCTCTTGTCCGCCGGCTTCTCGCGCGGCGCGCTTTTTTCTGGTCCAGCGTTTTTCCATGTTCATCTGCCTGTGCCGAGGGTAACCCGGTTCTGCTTACGGTTTTTATACCTTTGCGCCCAAGAAGCCCTAAAAATCAGGCAGAATTAAGCCGATTTATGTGCATTCCTAAAACCCAAAGAGATTGGCGCGGGTGATGGCGCGGTCGATAAACGCCTTTTGGTCGACCTCTGGGGTCCAACCGAGGATGTCCTTGGGACGTGAATTGTCAAACGGCGACAGATGCGCGCGGCTTTTCCAATCGCTGAGAGAGGCGCGGATCGCGCCCTTGCGGCCCAGCACCCGGCGTTTCAGCTGGTATTTGATCGCATCCGAGGCCCAGAACAGATGCAGATTGCCCGACGTCACCCGAATGCCCGCGCCGGTGGCGGTGCGAATGGCATCGAAATAGTCCCGCGCATTCATCATCGGTTCGCCCACCAGATTAAAGCTTTCACCAATGGCCGCCGGATCTTCGCCCATCCTGATCAGCCCGTCACAGACATCGTCGATCAGCACAAATGGCAGGATATTGCGCCCAGGACCCCAGATCTTGACCGCGCCCGCCCCGTGCCAGCGTCCGATCCCCCAATGTTGCAGCGGCCCACCGGGGCCAACCACGATACCGGGACGGGCAATGGTCAGCGGCAGGCCGTCGTCGCGGTGCATCTGCATCAACTGGCGTTCGCATTCGGCCTTGGACCGGGCATAAAGATTGCGGTCGGACATATCTCCGCCAAATCCGGTGGCCTCGGTGATGGTCACATCGGGATTGGACATGTCATAGCTGGCGATGGTGCCGGTATAGACCAATCGGCTGACGCCGGCGTCCATCGCCGCGCGCGCCACGCCGACCGCAACCCCGACATCGTTTTCCAACGCGGCCTCCCATGTGGTGTCCATCGACTTGGCCAGGTTATAGACCACATCAATGCCATTCATCGCGGCGCGCAGACCGTCAGCATCCTTGAGCGATACGCCCACGGTTTCCACCTGATCGGGCAGATCGGCAAAGGGCCCGCTGCGCCCGCGCGACAACACCCGCACATCCTGGCCTTTGGCCACCAGGGCCCGCGTCAAATGGCGACCGATGAATCCGGTGCCGCCAATCACCAGCGCCTTTGGCTTGGGGGTGCGGGATGGGGTTGGAATATTCGGTGCGGCCAGTGCGGGCAGACGGTCCAATGTCGCGGCCAGCGCCTTGGACACTTCAAGCCCCGCCTCGGGTGCAAACCGCGCATCCAATGGGCGGCCTGATTTCGCCGCCTCATAAAACGCCGTGACCAGCCCCTGAAACGACAGGGCATAAGGCGATTTCCGGTTCAGCGAGGTCAATTGCCGCGCGCCGTTGACGAAACCTTCGCGCAGATGTTGCCCGGCTTGTCCCATCTGAAACAGAAACGGATTGGCCACCAGATCGGCGGTGTTGTCACGGCTGATCACCAGCCGGTCATGGGCATAGTCCAACCGCGCCATACCGGATGATCCGCGTAGGGTCAGGGACCGGTCATCCATGATCTCGACCAGAGAAATGTTGAAGGTCACTTCGACATGGCCCGCCCGCGCCAGCACCCGCCACACCTGGGGACGTGCGCCCATTCCGGGCAGGTCGACAGGTTTTCCTACCTCCAGGTGCAGCACCTCGACCGGGCCAAACAGATCCACCGCAAAGGCATAGAGATGTGGGCCAAGTTCCAGCAGCATGTTTTCCGGTTCGCGCAGCAGCCAAAGACCATATGGCCCCGACCGCAGCGGTGCCATCGGGAAGTTCCAGTTGATCTCGGCACTGGCGATGCGGCCCAATTGCCCCTCGGCAATCCGGGCCTTCAGGCGCTGATACGCCGGAATGCCCATGAAATTATGACCACTTGCCAACAGCTTGCCCGCGTCGGTCGCCGCCTGCGCCATGGACTGCATTTCCGCCACAGACAGGGCAACGGGTTTTTCCACCAAACAATGCAACCCGGCGTTCAGACATTGTTGCGCCAGCGCGGCATGCAACTGCGGTGGCGTGCAGATATGCACGGCATCCACCGCATTGGCGGCGATCATGTCCTCGACCGAGGTAAAGACCGCCGCGCCATGGGCATCGGCCAGCCCCTGTGCCGCCTCTTGTGACACATCACACACCGCAGCCAGCTGTGCCGCGCCGGTCTGGCGCAGCGCGTCGCCATGCCAATCCGCAATATATCCTGCGCCAATAATGCCTGTCCGCATATGCCTCTTGCCTCACTTGTACTCGATAATGCGCATGTCCCGTTGCATCAGCCGCCGCAGATGAAACCGGATCATGCCCAGAAGATTGGGAAATTTCGAAAGGGTCAGAAAGACCCCGTGATGGAGTGCAGGACCGCGGTCCAATCCGTCGTTGCGCATCAGCCCCTTGGCGCTGCGCAGCCAGCTTGCGACATAGGCCAGCAATATCAAACCGGTCAGCCAGGGCTCAATTATCAGGCCGATAAGCGCCAGCAAGGGCGCGCAGAGGCCCCAGACCCAGACGCGCCGCCGTTCCCGCAAGAAATAGTCCGGGTGCAAATGCCCGACCTGGGCAAAGCCATGCCCCGAGCGGACGGCGCGTTGCCACCATTGGCCAAACCGGGTCATCGCCGCATCGTGTTGCGTCATTTCCACCGGAAGACGGCGCAGCACCCAGCCCGCCTTGCGCAGCCGGCAACAAAATTCGTCATCTTCGGCCGCAATCACCCTGCCATCAAATCCACCCGCCGCGACATAGGCCGTGCGCCGCACCATCATGTCGCCGCCGCAGGCCTGGATCACACCCGCCGGGCGACGCCATTCCACCTGGGTCAGCGCGTTATAGACCGAGGCCTCTGGCGCGATTTCCTGTCGCCAGCCGGTGACCATGCCCAGTTTCGGGTCAGCCTCCAGCGCCGCGACCCCGGCTTCGATCCAGCCCGGCACAATCGCACAATCGCCGTCGATGAACTGCACGATCTCGGCGGAGCCGCCGTTGGACTCCAGCTGTTGGAAACCTTCGTGCCGCGCCCGCGCCGCAGTAAAGGGCAGGGCAGGATCCAGTTCCACCACCTCGGCCCCGGCATCGCGTGCGGCATCGACGCTGCCATCGCGTGACCCGCTGTCGACATAGACCACCCGCCGCGCTGCGCCCTTGGCCGAGGCAAGACAGCGGTGCAGGCGCGCGCCTTCGTTGCGGCCAATCAGCACCAGATCAACCACGCTCATGGGCGTTTCCCCGGTTTTGATGTCCCCAGCGTTGACGTCGTGTCGGCATAGCTGGCAAAGAGCCGCGCCAACCAGTTGGATTCCTTGGTGATGTCAAAGTCTTCGGTCACTTTTGCGCGTCCGGCGGCCCCCATCCGGGCCCGTGCCTGATCATCCGTCAGAACGCCCGTGATCGCCTCGGCCAGCGCCGGGGCGTTGCCCGGTGGAACCAGCCAGCCGCTTTGGCCATTGGTCACCAGTTCCGCGACGCCGCCGACATTGGTGGCGATCACCGGCCGCCCCGCCGCCATCGCCTCCATCAGCACCACCGGCACGCCTTCGGCGAAGCTGGGCAGGATCAGTGCATCTGTGTCTTTCAGGGCCTCGGCCACTTCGGATTGGCTGCGATAGCCGATGAAATCCACCGTGTCGGTCAGTCCCATTTCTGCGGCATCCCGGGTTAATTGCGCCCGTTCCGGCCCGTCCCCGATCAGGGTCACGCGCAAATCGGGCAGGGACGTCTTGAGTGTGGCCAAAGCATCCAGCAGCACACCCACGCCTTTGACCGCCGCCAATCGGCCCACAAACAGCAGATGTGGCGGTCCGGTGCGCGGGGCCGGGTCATAGCGCGCCGGGTCAATGCCGCAATGCACGATATGCAGCTTGCCCCACATCTCGCGCGGTGAATACAGCATCGCCTGTGACCGGCAGAAATCAGAGATACAGGCGACAAAACGGGCGCGCCGGATTTTCTCATCCAAGCGCCAGTGATCTGGCGCAAAAAAGATGTCCGGCCCATGCAGGGTGAAGCTATATGGAATGCCGCTCAGCTCTGAGGCCAGCATGGCGACCGTGCAGCTGGCCTTGGCAATGTGGTTGTGCACATGGGTGATGCCGTTGCGTTCCATCTGGTCGGCCAGCATCATCGCCTCGGCGAAGTAGAACATCTGCCAGAGCCAGCCGCGAAACCCCGCCGGCGCGGTGCGCCACGCCAGGGCAAAGGCGCGAAAAAACCGCCCCGGACGGCGCAGAAGCCGCAGTTTCGCGGTGACCAGACGCAGCGGGTTTTTCGCCGCCTCCAGAACATGAAAGGTGCCGGTCGCCTCGGCGCGTTGTTCGTCACCAACCAGATGTTCGGCCCCGGTGCGCCGGATCGAACAGGTCATGACCTCTTTTCCCTGGGCCCGCAGCGCCGCGACCTCGCGCTGGATAAAGGTATCCGTGGCACGGGGGTATTCGCCGGTCAGATAGGCAATCGGCCCCGGTGGTGTCTGGCTTGCCATGGTCATTCCTGGGCCTCATGCATCAAAGTTTCAAACGCCTTGGCCTGACGCAGGCCAAGCACCCGGCGCATGCGGCTGTTGTCGAAATGTATCGGAAGATACCGCGTCCGCAGCACGCTTGGGCGCAACAATCCCGGAAGACGGGCCTCCGGGATCAGCCGCGCCGCCATCAGGGCCAGCGGCATCATCACCCGCCAGCTGAACGGAAGTGTCAGTTTTGGACCGGCCTTGAGACAGCCAAGGTACCGCCGCCGATCCGGCAGATCTTCGTCCAGCACGTTGATTGCCCCGGTGGCTGGCCGTTCCGCCGCGCTGACCAACGCCGCGGCACAGGTCGAAATATGGCACAACGGGATTTGCCCCTGCGATCCCAATCGGATCAGCACCGGGCCGAGAGAAAACCCCAGATGCGCATTCCACAGACGGCCAGGGCCAAACACCGCCCCGGCGCGCAGGATGGTCAGGGACAAAGCGGCTTTCGATGCAGCATCGGCAACCAGCTTTTCTTGTGCGCCTTTGGCGAGGGCATAGGCGTCGGCAGGGGCGCCGGGTGTCAGAAGCGCCGCGCTTTCATCCAGCATTTCGCCGGGCTCTACCGTCGACATGTCATAAACCGCCATCGAGCTGAGCTGCACCAGCTTGCCGCCGTCGGGCATAGCATCGAGCAGGGCCGTGGTGGCGGCGATTGTGTCGCGCGCATGTGCCGCGGCGTCCCCCGACATCGACGCCGCCAGATGCAGCACCACATCGGCGCGGGCGATGGCGGCGTTCAGACCTTCTGGTTCGCTCAGATCGCAGGCCAGCACCGTAATGCCGTCGTCACCCTGCCATGCCTTTGGCGTGGCAAAGTTGCGCACCACGGCAATCACCGCATGGCCGCGCGCCCGTGCCTCGGCGACGGTATGCCGCCCGACATAGCCGGCCGCGCCTGTGATCAACAGCGTCAGCCTGTCCATATCAGCGCGCCCATGTCATTGGTTCCGGCATCGTACAGGTGGTGGCCATATCCTGTGCGCCGCCAGCGTCGCGGGCGTTCTGGATCGCCAATGTCACCTCGGTCATATGCAGGGCAAAGTCATTGTCCAGACGGTTGCGCCGGTCTTCGCGCAGCGCCTCCAGCATCTCGATCGGGCCAAGGGCAAAATTCATCGCAGCTGCGCCTTTGCGACCCACCTTGGCATGTGTTGCGCCGCCCGGCTTGATCCGCCGCCCGATCGGCAATTCCAGCAATCGCCGCCGCAGGCGCATGCGTTTGTGAAACCGCACCGGGGCGGCATTGTTCCAGGCGGCCTTGATCGCCAGCACGCCACGGTCGCCGATCAGGCGAATGCGATGGTCATGCGGCGCGGCAATCGAACAGGTCAACCGCGCGACCACGCCGGACCGGAAATACAGCACACCAACCGAAAAATCCGGTGTGCCGTCGCTGCCCGGCTTGTCGGGGATCACCTCGGCCGAGGCGGCAACAACCCGGCGCACCGGGCCAAAGGCGGCAATCAACCATGTTAGGTAGTATCCGGCATGTTCCAGCGTGCAGCCGACCTGAAATTCATCCTCAGCGGGCCAGGGCGCGCCGCTTTCGCTCTGCCAATCCTGATAGGGGGCCTGGGGGATAAACCCGTCGTCCAATTCCGCATAGACCAGCCGAATATCCCCCGCCGTGCCGCGCCGCACCTCGCGCAGAAGGATCTGCGCCGCTTCGCCCAACACGCTGCACGGGGCCGAGGACAGCATCAGACCCTTTTCCGCCGCCACGCCATGCAAATGCCGGGCATCTTCCAGCGTCAGCGCCAGCGGCTTTTCGCACCACACATGGCGCCCGGCGTTCAGGCAGGCCAGGTTGATGTCAAAATGCGCCGCTGGGTTGGTCAGGTTCACGATGATCGCGTCTTCGGGCAGGGCGGCCAGAAAGCTTTTGAAATCCGCCTGTGGCGTCACATTCCAATGGCTCGAAAATGCCGCCAGACGTGCCGGGTCGATGTCGTGCACCGCCGCGATGGTCACATCGGGGTAGAGCGCAAAGGACCGCATGTACAGATCCGCGACAAAGCCGCAGCCAATGATACCAAGCGCGGCCATCACAGGCCCCTCAGGCAGGAATGACGATGGGAAAGGCAATCACACATATGAATTTTTTCGTAACATTTTACTGATTTTCGCCCGTTCAAACATGGGATCATGGCAATTTTTCGGCCTTTTCGCCGGAAATGGCACCATTGCGTATTCTACATCGCATCATTTCCGCATCGGGCACAGGTGATTTCGCAAATTGCCCTTATCTTTGCCACTTTGACCGGCAATAGAAGGCGCAAACAATTGGGGCAGTGGCGTGCATTTCAAAGACAGCGACTATCAGGTCACAATCAACATCCCGAACCGCGACAGCCTGATGGCGGAAATCGCGCGGCGATTCCTGCGGGACAACGGATTTGCATTGGCGACGCTCAACCTGGATCATCTGGTGAAATTGCGGGCCTCGTCGGCGTTCCGCGTGGCCTATGCCGCACAGGATATGGTGGTCGCTGATGGCAATCCGCTGGTCTGGCTGTCGCGTCTGGCGCGCGACCCGGTAGAGCTTATTCCCGGGGCCGATCTGGTCATTCCGCTGGCGGAACTTGCCGCGTCGGCCAAGGTTTCGGTGGCTTTGGTTGGCAGCACCGATGCGGCGCTGGCCGCGGCTGCGGCGGATCTGAAATCCCGCGTGCCGGGGCTGGAGATCGCGGTTTGCATTTCGCCGCCGATGGGGTTCGATCCCACAGGCCCCGGCGGCGCGTCGGTTCTGGCCGAGGTCGAGGCCAGCGGCGCGCGTCTGGCCTTTTTGGCGCTGGGCGCGCCGAAACAGGAATTACTTGCGGCGCGCGGTCGTGTGGCCACGCCAAAGATCGGCTTTGCCTCTATCGGGGCGGGGCTGGATTTTCTGGCCGGCACCCAGGTGCGCGCGCCACGGATTGTTCGCAAGCTGGCGTTGGAATGGCTCTGGCGGATGCTCGCCAATCCCCGCCGGTTGGTGTCACGCTATGCCAAATGCATTGCGATCCTGCCGGGGCATGTCCGCAATGCCTGGCAGATGCGCCGGGGCTGACCCTAGGCTTGCCCGGCGTGAATATCGGTCACGCCCAGCACATCCAGCACCTTGGCTTCGATGTCTTCGGCGTTCAGCCCGGCCGAGGCATACATGTCACGCGGGCTGCTTTGGTCAATGAACGTGTCGGGCAGCACCATCGACCGATATTTCAACCCGCTGTCAAAAACGCCTTCTTCGGCCAGAAGCTGGGCCACGTGACTGCCGAAACCGCCGATTGAGCCTTCTTCGACCGTGATCAAAACCTCATGCTCTGCTGCCAGTTGCAGGATCATGTCGCGGTCCAGCGGTTTGGCAAAACGCGCATCCGCCACGGTGGGGGTAATCCCCTTGGCGGCAAGCCCGTCACAGGCGTCCAGCACCTCTTTCAGCCGCGCACCAAAGGACAGGATCGCCACGCCCTTGCCCTTGCGCACCATCCGGCCCTTGCCCAGCGTCAGGATCTCGCCTTGTTCGGGCATATCGACGCCAACACCCTCGCCACGGGGATAGCGAAAGGCAATCGGCCCCTCGTCATGCGCCGCTGCGGTGGCGACCATATGCACCAATTCGGCCTCGTCCGCCGCCGCCATCACCACCATGCCCGGCAGGTTGGCCATGAACGCAATGTCAAACGCCCCGGCATGGGTCGCGCCATCGGCCCCGACCAATCCGGCACGGTCAATCGCAAAGCGCACCGGCAGGCGTTGGATCGCCACATCATGCACCACCTGATCATAGCCGCGTTGCAGAAACGTCGAATAGATCGCACAGAACGGCCGCATCCCCCCCGCCGCCAGACCAGCGGCAAAGGTCACGCCATGCTGTTCGGCAATGCCGACATCGAAACAGCGGCTGGGGTAGCGTTCAGCAAACAGGTTCAGCCCGGTGCCATCCGGCATCGCCGCGGTGACCGCGCAGACCCGGCTGTCCTTTTCGGCGGCCTTGGTCAGCTCCTGGCCGAAGACCTTGGTATAAGACGGCGCATTGGAGGGCGCTTTTTTCTGTTTTCCCGTCACCACGTCGAATTTCGCGGTGGCATGACCCTTGTCCTCGGCGCTCTCTGCCGGGTGATAACCTTTGCCCTTTTTGGTCAGCACATGGATCAGGATCGGGCCCGTCGCACGCGTCCGCACCGTGCGCAACACCGGCAGAAGCTGGTTCAGATCATGGCCATCAATCGGGCCAAGATAGGAAAATCCCAACTCTTCGAACAATGTGCCGCCGACGGCCATGCCCTTGATCATTTCCTTGGCGCGCTTCGCACCCTCGCGGAAGGGTTCGGGCAGCATCGACACCGCGCCCTTGGCCGCCGCTTTCAGATCCTGAAACGGCGCTTCGGCATACAGCCGCGAAAGGTAATTCGACATCGCCCCGACCGGCGGAGCAATCGACATTTCATTGTCGTTCAGAATGACAATCAGCCGCTTTTTCAAATGCCCGGCGTTGTTCAGCGCCTCATAGGCCATTCCGGCACTCATCGCGCCGTCACCGATCACCGCAATCGCATCGCCATGCCCGGTATCACAGGCCCCGCCCAGATCGCGCGCCACGGCAAATCCAAGCGCCGCGCTGATCGAGGTCGAGCTATGCGCCGCGCCAAAGGGATCAAACGCGCTTTCGCTGCGCTTGGTAAACCCGGACAGCCCGTCCTTTTGCCGCAGGGTGCGGATACGATCCCGCCGCCCGGTCAGGATCTTGTGCGGGTAACATTGGTGGCTGACGTCCCAGATGATCTTGTCACGCGGGGCATCGAACACGGAATGCAGCGCGACGGTCAATTCGACCACACCCAGCCCCGCACCCAAATGGCCGCCGGTTTCGCTCACCGCGCTGATGGTTTCCTCGCGCAGTTCATGCGCCAGCCGCACCAATTCCGGATCGGAAAATTGTTTCAGATCGGCGGGACCAAGGACGCGGTCCAACAGCGGGGTTTCTGGGCGGTCAGACATCTACGTCCCTTCAGGCGACTAGCTTCGGCGCGAGATAACGAAATGGGCCGCTTCGCGCAAGGTTTCGGCCTTTTCACCGTACACAGATAGGGCATCACAGGCCTCTGTCACGAGGGATTTCGCGCGGCTTTTTGCCCCTTCCACACCCAACAGCGAAACAAAGGTGGCTTTGCCCGCCGCTTCGTCTTTTTGCAGGCGTTTCCCCGCTTCGGCTGCGTCGCCTTCGACATCCAGCAGATCGTCGGCAATTTGAAACGCCAGCCCCAGCGCTTTGGCGTAGCGGGTCAACAGCACAGGGTCTTCGCCCACAAGCCGCGCGCCAGCTTCGGCAGACCATTGGATCAATGCGCCGGTTTTGCCTGCTTGAAGAGCGGTGATTTCTTCGAGGTTGAGCGGCCTATCTGCGGTTTCGGCCGCTATATCAAGCGCTTGCCCCAAAACCATGCCGCGCGCACCTGCGGCCCGTGCCAGTGACAGCGCAAGATCAGCCCGGATCGCCGGGTCTTCATGGCAGCGCGGATCACAGACCAATTCAAAGCCCAGCGTATGCAGTGCATCGCCTGCCAACACGGCGGTCGCCTGGTCCCATTTGACATGCACGGTGGGTTGACCCCGGCGCAGATCGTCGTCGTCCATACACGGCAGATCGTCGTGGATCAGCGAATAGGAATGGATCGCTTCAATCGCGGCAGCCGCCCAAATCGCATTTTCACGGTTCACATTATAAATAAATGCGGTTTCCATCACCAGAAAACCGCGCAACCCTTTGCCACCGCTGGCTGCATACCGCATCGCGTGGGTGACGGGCACGTCGTCCAAGGTTGCGATCTGCGCATCCAGATGCGCCGCGACCTGTAGCGCGTCGTTCAATAACCACTCTTGAAACACTCAGAGCCCTTCAACCGGCTTCAGCCCAACGGCATTCCCATCCGCATCAGCGGTGATCGCTGCGACCTTTTCCTCGGCTTCGTTCAGCTTCGTCTCACAGCGTTTCTTCAATGCGGCGCCGCGTTCATAAAGCTTGATGGAATCGTCCAGCGCCACGTCGCCGCGTTCCAGCTGGCCAACGACCCGTTCCAACTCGGCCATCGCCTCTTCAAATGTCAGGTCTTCTACCTTTTTCTCGCTCATGCCGATGCCTCCTGGAGTGTTTTTACATGGGCAGTGACAGACTCTGCCAATGCGGCCAGATCATACCCGCCTTCCAAAGCAGAGACCACCCGACCAGAGCAGACTTCATCCGCCAGAGTGCAGATTTCGCGCGTCAGCCAGATGAAATCTTCGGTTGACCAATTGAGCCCGGCCAATGGGTCGTCGCGGTGGGCATCGAAGCCGGCGGAAATCAGGATCAACTCGGGCGCAAAGGCACGCAGGCGCGGCAGGATGTCGTGGGTATAGGCGTCGCGCATTTCATATCCATCGCTGCCGGGCGGCAACGGCACATTCAGGATATTGTCATGCGCGCCGCGTTCGGATGGATCGCCGGAACCGGGCCAAAGCGGCATTTGCTGGCTGGTGGCAAGCAGGGCGCGCGGCTCGTCCCAGAGCAGGGCCTGAGTGCCATTGCCATGATGCACGTCGAAATCCACCACCGCGACACGCGCCAGCCCATGGCGTTCCAACGCATGTTTCGCGCCAATCGCCACCGTACCAAACAGACAAAACCCCATCGGGGTTTCGGTCTCGGCGTGGTGTCCCGGGGGGCGCATGGCGCAAAAGGCATTGCCGACGTCACCCTCCACCACCCTGTCCACCGCTTCGCGGATCGCGCCCACCGCATGTAGCGCGGCGCGCAACGAACCCGGCGAAAGCCAGGTATCGGCATCCAGCGCAACAGCCTCGGAGACGGGCAGGGCCTCTTGCAACCGGGTCAGATAGCTTTCCGGATGGCACAGCAGCACATCTTCGCGGCTTCCTTCCGGCGCGGTTTCAACCGCAATATCGGCGGCGCGCAGCGCGTGCAGGATGTGGTCCAGTCGGGCCACCTGTTCCGGATGGCCGTCGGGGGTGACATGCCCCAATCCGGCCTCGTGGCTCAAAACCAAAGTTGCCATCGCATTCCCCTGCTTCTTCTCTTTTTTAAATACGCAAATCCCGCGCGTTCCGCCAACGCGGACCTCGCCAAATGGGCGTCACCCCGGCAAGTTCCTTTAATCCGGCGCCAGCATATATCCCGCCCCGCGCACAGTCTGAAGATAGCGCGGCTGTTTCGGATCGCCCTCCAGCTTGCGGCGCAGCCGGGTGATTTGCACATCCACCGCACGTTCCTGGCTCTGTCCCTTGTCGCGACCCAGATCTTCGACCAATTGCGCACGGCTGACGGCGGTTCCGGGTTTGGCGGCAAAGATCCGCATCAACTGGTTTTCGGTCGCGGTCAGGCGGACCTGTTCTTCGCCCTGCCATAATTCGCCGCGTTCGATGTCATAGCGCAACGGCCCCAGCATCAGCACCTTGGGCAGGGCGGATTCTTCGGCCACTTCGGGCATCCGGCGCAGGATGGCGTTGATCCGCAGCAGCAATTCCTTGGGTTCGAACGGCTTGACCAGATAATCATCCGCCCCGGCCTCCAGCCCGGCAATCCGGTCCTCGGTTTCGCCCTTGGCGGTCAACAGCAGGATCGGCGTGGTGGATGTCTGGCGCAGATCGCGGGTCAGGCTGATGCCATCCTCGCCCGGCATCATCACATCCAGCACGATCAGATCGAAGTCCAACCCGGTCAGCACCCGCCGTGCATGGGCCGCATCCCGCGCAGCAGACACCAGAAACCCGTTACGGATCAGGAATTTCTGCAACAGCACCCGAATGCGTTCATCATCGTCGACAATCAGCAGATGTACGTCGGGCATCATCATGATTTTGTCTCCCGCAGGGTTTGGTAATTGCGCCGCATGTCGGAATCCATCATCGCCTCCAGCACCTGACGAAAGCCGGCCACCGCTTCGGGGCCGACCTTGCGATAGGCGGATCGCATCCGTGCCCTCTGGGCGTCCGACAATTGTGCTTCCAATGCTTTTCCTTCCTCGGTCAGGTACAGGTGGCGTTCGCGTTTGTCGGATCGCCCAACCCTGCTTTCCACAAGACCGTCCGCAATCAAGGTCCGCAACACACGGTTCAGCGATTGTTTCGTGACCCCAAGGATATTCAGCAGGTTATTGACCGTGGTGCCGGGGGCGCAATTGATGAAATGCACCGCCCGGTGGTGGGCGCGGCCATAGGATTGGTCCTGCAATATCCGGTCGGGATCGGCGGTGAATCCACGATAGGCAAAGAACATCGCCTCGATGCCCTGACGCAGTTGTTCATCTGTCAGATAGAGAAGCTGTTCTCCGCTTGGCTCGGCCATCTTGCCCCTCCCATTTCAAATCTTCTGGTCACACTATGTCAGCCTTGTTGACATTCCAAGACCGAACTGGTAGCGATTCACAGTTTCTACGCAATATTATGTCCGAACCGGACCGATGCGGCGCAATAAATGGAAATAAACAAGCAGGAGACACGACATGGCTGGCGCTTATGATGACCGCGACGGCAAGATCTGGTTGGACGGCAAGCTGGTGGATTGGCGGGATGCAAATGTGCATATCCTGACCCACGGGTTGCATTACGCCAGTTCGGTATTCGAAGGTGAGCGGTGCTATAACGGCAAGATCTTTGAATCCCGCCGCCATTCCGAACGGTTGCACAAATCCGGCGAATTGCTGGATATGCCGATCCCCTATTCAGTGGATGAATTGGAGGCCGCAAAATACGAGGTGCTGGAGGCCAATGGCTGGACCGATGCCTATGTGCGTGCCGTGGCATGGCGCGGGTCAGGCGAAGACATGGGTGTCGCTGCCGCGCGCAACCCGGTGCGGGTTGCGGTCGCAGCCTGGGAATGGGGCGCCTATTATGGCGACGCCAAGATGCAGGGTGCCAAGCTGGACATTTCCAAATGGAAACGCCCCAGCCCGGAAACCATCCCGACATCGGCCAAGGCTGCTGGTCTTTACATGATCTGCACCATGTCGAAACATGCGGCAGAGGCCAAAGGATGCTCTGACGCGTTGTTCATGGATTACCGTGGCTACGTGGCCGAGGCGACCGGCGCCAACATCTTCTTCGTCAAGGATGGCGAAGTGCACACGCCGCTGCCCGATTGCATCCTGAACGGCATCACCCGCCAGACCGTGATCGGCATGTTGAAAGATCGCCAGATCGCCGTGCATGAGCGTCATATCATGCCGGAAGAGATGGAAGGTTTTGAACAATGCTGGCTGACCGGCACGGCGGCAGAGGTGACGCCGGTGTCACAAATCGGCGAACATACGTTCGAGGTTGGCGCGCTGACGCGTGAGATGGCCGAAGCCTATGAGAAGCTGGTACGGGAATAACCCCCGCAGACAGCAACGCATTTCAGAGGCCGCAAATTTGCGGCCTCTTTTTTGTTTTGGAACCTTGTTTTGGGGCCGACATATATTCTGACGCGGCGTACCGATCGGCATAAGTAGATCAGCCGGGCCGCCCGCCTGGCAAACCCGCGACCGCATCCACCAGACGATCACAGGTCAGATCAAAGCTGCCGGCGTCGGTACGGATCAAAACATCGCTGAACGCGCGTTGACCATATCCCTCGGAAATCATCTGCGCGGCCCTTGCCAATTCATGCGGGGCAAGGCTGCGTTCCCGCGTGGCGATGCTGGCAATATCGGCGGTCAGGCCAATACAATGGAAATCTATGCCGCGTCGTCGGAAAGTTTCCCGGTAAAACAGCCAATTCGTGCAACGCAACGGGTAGGCCATGATCACCGCAGGTCGGTTTTCCAGCTGCTCTTCGCAGGCGGTTGCGATCCTGCGGCTGGTCCGCAGAACCGAATGAAGCCAGGGGCCGGGCGCGCAATGGGCATCGCCGTCAATGAAACCAATATCCAGCCGCTCTGCAACCGCCCGACCCAGGGTTGTTTTGCCCACGCCGATCGGACCTTCAAAGGCGATGACAGTTGGCGACATTGTGCATCCTTTCGCGGTGCGCGCGTCCGGTGCGCGCATCTGGCCGGATTTTAGCAGCCAGGGCCGGATTTGTCCCCCACCACAGCTGGATCAAGCATCACCTTGATCACTTGGCAATGGCCAAAAAAAAGACCCGAGCCGAAGCCCGGGTCAGTCCAACAGGGAGGTGCATGTGATGACCCGCACATGCAACGGGAACTTATTCGTCTTCGCGGTCACCCCAAAGTAGCACTTTGTTGCGCGGCAATCCATGCGACCTTTCAGGCATTCAGCCGATATCCGCCGGATTCTGTCACGAGAAGACGTGCATTCGAGGGTTCGGGCTCAATTTTTTGGCGCAATCGGTAGATATGTGTCTCTAGCGTATGCGTTGTGACCCCGGCGTTATATCCCCATACCTCGTGGAGCAGCACATCGCGTGGCACAACACCTTCGGGTGCGCGGTAGAGGTATTTCAGGATATTGGTCTCTTTTTCCGTCAGGCGGATCTTCTTGTCGTCTTCGGTGACAAGCGTCTTCATCGCCGGTTTGAAGGTATAGGGACCAAGCGCAAACACCGCGTCTTCGCTTTGTTCGTGCTGGCGCAATTGCGCGCGGATGCGGGCCAGCAGCACCGGAAATTTGAACGGTTTGGTGACGTAATCATTGGCGCCGGCATCCAGCCCCAGAATGGTATCAGCGTCGCTGTCGTGGCCGGTCAGCATCAAAACCGGGGCCTTCACCCCCTGTTTGCGCATCAGGCGGCACAATTCGCGGCCATCGGTGTCGGGCAGGCCCACGTCCAGGATGATCAGGTCGAAATGGGATTCCTTGACCTTTTCCATTGCTTGCGCACCGGTGCCGGCCTCGAAGACCTCAAAGTCTTCGGTGATGATCAGTTGTTCTGCCAGCGCCTCGCGCAGGTCATCATCGTCATCGACAAGGAGCAGATTTTTGAGTTGTGCCATTTCAGGGCCTCCAATTCGCTTGCCAATGACATTGGGGCGATCACGGCCAGTAACAAGAAATGCTGCAAGCTGTTCACGCGCTCGTGTGTTCATCGCCATTTTTGACAAGAAATGTTTCAATTTCCATCTGTTGTCGGCTAGAGGATTGGCGTGATGACAGGATTTTTTACGCCCGACACCAATGAGCTGATCAACCGCGCCCGTGCCGATCTTCGCATGGGGGTGCCGGTTGTGCTCTGTGGGCACGGATCTGCGGCGCTGGTATTGGCGGCAGAGACCATGGGGCCAAAGCGGCTGGCGGCGCTGCGCGATCTGGGCGGTGCACCGGTGCTGGCGCTGACCGGGCGGCGAGCCGAGACGCTGAAGGCCCGGGCCTATGACGGTGATGTCGCGCGGTTGCCATTGCCCGAGGATGCAGATTGCCGTTGGATTCGGGCGATGGCCGATCCGGCGGATGATCTGCGTGTGCCGATGAAAGGCCCGTTGTTTTCCCTGCGCGATGGCGATGCGGCGCTGCACCGGTTGGCCATTTCGCTGGTCAAATCGGCACAGCTTTTGCCGGCGGCACTGGTGCTGGAGGGCGATTTCCTGCCAAAGGCGGATTTGGCGTTGCTGACGCGGCTGGATGCGGAAACCGCCGGGCCGTTGCTGACGCGGGCGCATCATCCACATCCGGTGGTGGCGGCGCGCCTGCCGACGCGTCTGGCCAGCGGGGGGCGGTTGCAGATCTTTCGCCCCGACGATGGCGGCGTCGAACATTATGCCTTTGAAATCGGCAACCCGGACCGGGCGAAACCGGTTTTGGCCCGTCTGCATTCGGCCTGTTTTACCGGCGATGTGCTGGGGTCGCTGAAATGCGATTGTGGCCCACAATTGCATGCCGCCATGGCCCAGATGGGGGACGCGGGGGCAGGGGTGCTGCTGTATCTGAACCAGGAGGGGCGCGGCATTGGTCTTGCCAACAAGATGCGGGCCTATTCGCTTCAGGATCAGGGGTTTGATACGGTCGAGGCCAATCACCGGCTGGGGTTTGAGGATGACGAACGCGATTTCCGCATCGGGGCCGACATCCTGCAACGCATGGGGTTTGGGTCCGTGCGTCTGCTGACCAACAACCCGCGAAAGATCGCGATGATGGAAAAGGCCGGGGTCACCGTGTCGGAGCGCGTGCCGTTGAAGGTGGGCGAAACCGATCAGAACGCGGCCTATCTGGCGACCAAGGCGGCGAAATCCGGGCATCTGTTGTGACCATGGTTCTGACGCCGCGCGGGCTGCGGTTTGCCGGGCGGATCTGGCCCTGTACCATCGGGCGCGGCGGGGTGACCACCAACAAGCGCGAGGGCGACGGCGCCACACCACGCGGCGGTCACCGGATTACCGGCCTGCTATACCGTCCTGATCGTATGGCACGCCCCACCGCTTGGGCGCGGCCGATACGGGTCGGCGATCTTTGGTCCGACGATGCCACGCAACCCGATTACAATCAGCCGGTGCGCGCGCCTTACCCACATAGTCACGAGGGCCTGCGCCGGGCCGATCCGCTGTATGATCTGGTGCTGTTGACCAACTGGAACTGGCCAGAGGCCCAGCCCGGTCGGGGCTCTGCGATCTTTTTGCATCGCTGGCGCAGACCGGGGTTTCCGACCGAGGGCTGCATTGCGTTTCGCCCCGATCATCTGCGTCAGATCGCGATGCTGGCCGCGCCCGGCACACCGTTGCTGGTGCCGTGACAGGTTTTATTGCCGGGGGTGTCGTTGGGAATGGAGCCGGGACCGGGGCCTAGCGATGTTGGCGCGGCTCACATGTGCCGCCGTTCAGACATTGCACCACCTGATCGGCCATCGCCTTGGTCGGTTCGGCAAAGGCAAAGCCGCCACAGGGGTTGATTGTCACCTCCGGCACATCACGGTCCAGATTGACGAAGGCCAGATATTGCGTGTCGCTGACCGCCCCGGCGCACCATGGCCCCAGACATTGAGCGTTCAAATTGATGGCGGCGTCATAGTCATAGGTGAAACCGGCGGCTGTCAGCGCCTTGCCACGGATCTGTGCGGGAATCCTTGTATCGGGTGGCGTGGACAACTGGTTGGCCAAATCGGTCTTGGGCAGCAGCGTGGCATCAAAGCTCATATGGCCCAGCACGACGACAAAGCGATCTTCGCCGGTATTTGCCTGATGAAACACCGCCGCGACGTCATGTGGCAAACAGCTAAGGGCCTGCGCCCCGCTTGCCGTCAAAGCACAAAGGACAACCGCAATTTTTCCAAACATGACCTAGGGTAACAGATGGGGGGCGAACTCTGCAACCACGCGGGCATAGACCTCACGTTTGAAGGGCACGATATTGGCCACCAGATCCCCGGTCGGCAGCCAGCGCCATTCTGAAAACTCCTGGAAATCGTCCGCGGCAATGTCGATCTGATCATCGGTTCCGTGAAACCGCATCAGGAACCATTTCTGTTCCTGACCGCGAAACCGGCCTTTCCAGATCTTTGGCACAAGGTCATGCGGCAGGTCATAGCCGATCCAACCGGTGCTTTCGGCCTCGATTGTCACCAGATCGGGCAGGACGCCGGTTTCTTCCTGCAATTCCCGCAGCGCCGCGGCGCGGGGGTCTTCGCCCTTGTCGATGCCGCCCTGTGGCATTTGCCAGGCGGGCATGTCGCTGTCGGTGCGTTGCCCGACAAAGGCATGGCCGTCCTTGTTGACCAGCATGACACCGACGTTGCGGCGATAGGGCAGTTTGGCGATGTCTTCGGGGGTCATCGGGGTCTCTTGTCCTGGTCAGTGCGTGGCGGATTGTTCGGCACGCCGGAAAGGCTGCGCCGGGATCATCGACCCCGGCGCAGGGAAGTCATGTAGGGGACTTATTCAGCGTTGGGGCCCAGCGCCGACAGACCTTTGAGGATGTCGATGGCATAGGCCAGCTGATAATCCTCTTCCCGCAGCGCGGCGGCGGCTTCGGCCTTGGCGCGGTCGGCTTCGATCTGTTTGATCTCGTCCTCGGTCAGGCTGTCATTGTCCAGCGATCCGCGCAGATCGGCCTCAGAGCGCAGGCGATTTGTGGTCTCTTCCTCTTCCTCGGTGGCGGGGTCGCGGCGGGGTTGTTGCACCACGATGTCGGGGGACACACCCAGCGCCTGAATCGAGCGACCCGATGGGGTGTAATAGCGCGCTGTGGTCAGGCGCATCGCCCCGTCGCCGCGCAGCGGCATTACCGTCTGAACCGAGCCTTTGCCAAAGGATTTGGTGCCAACCACAATCGCGCGGCGGTGATCCTGCAGGGCGCCGGCAACAATTTCCGAAGCCGAGGCCGAGCCGCCATTGATCAACACCACCAGCGGCTTGCCCATTGCCAGATCGCCGGGGGTGGCGTTGTAACGCTCGCCGTCTTCTGCCTTGCGGCCACGGGTCGACACGATTTCACCTTTTTCAAGAAAGGCATCGGACACCCGGATCGCCTGGGTCAGCAGGCCGCCGGGGTTGTTGCGCAGATCCAGCACGATGCCGTTGACATTGTCGATGCCACCAGCGGCCTCGATCTGTTCGGCGAGACCGGATTCAAGATTGGGTGTTGTCTGGTCGTTGAAGGTGGTGATCCGCATCACAACGGTCTCGCCCTCGGTGCGGGCGCGCACGGCAGTCAGTTTGATCGTGTCCCGGATGATCGACACATCAAATGGCTCCGGCTCGCCTTCGCGTACCAGGGTAATGATGATTTCCGACCCCACCGGTCCGCGCATCAGTTCGACCGCTTCGTCCAGGTTCAGGCCCAGTACCGACTCACCATCGACATGGGTGATGAAATCGCCCGCTTCGACACCGGCCTCGTCCGCCGGTGTGCCGTCGATGGGCGACACCACTTTGACAAAGCCCTCTTCCTGGGTGACTTCGATCCCCAGACCGCCAAATTCCCCGCGTGTCTGCACCCGCATGTCGGCCGCATCGTCGGGCGACAGATAGCTGGAATGCGGATCAAGCGAGGTCAGCATGCCGTTGATCGCGGCTTCGATCAGCTCGCTTTCATCAACTTCTTCAACGTATTGCGCGCGAATGCGTTCGAAAATGTCGCCGAACAGATCCAGCTGTTCATAGACATTCGTCTGTTTGCCATTGTCCTGCGCCAGCAACGGCCCCGCCAATTGGGTTGTTGCAATAATGCCTGCCAGCGTCCCGCCAACGGCGGCCATGACGAATTTCTTCATGAAGTTCTTATCCCTTGTCGGTGCGGAACCAGTCCAGCGGGTCCACAGGCTGATTATGCTCTCTGATTTCTATATAGAGCGTTTCCGGCTGGGTGTTTCCAGCCCCCTCACCCGATAGTGAGACATCTGTTTGCAATTCCCCGCCCATAAGGCCGATCGGATCGCCCGTGGGCACGACCTGGCCAATCTCGCCATAGACCGCATCCAGACCGGCAAAGACAAACAACGTGTCGGCCTGGGGTTCCAGAATGGTTACCAGACCATAATTCAAAAGCGGCCCGCGATAGCGGATGGTGGCGGCGGTCGGTGTGGTGACAATCGCCTGGGCGCCGGTGGCGACCAGAATCCCGGGGCGGCGCACGCCGGCGGCGTCGGCCTCGCCCGCGCGGCGCAGAAGCTGACCCTGAACCGGCAGGGACAGTTTGCCCTTGCGATGGCTGATGTCGGGCAGGCTGCCGGCGGCCTCTCCTTCGGCAAAGCTGGCAAGGCCGCTGGCAAATTCTTCGAGTGTTTCGGTCGCCGCCAGCAGCACGGCGGTCTGGATCGGGTTTTCAACAAACCGTTGCGGCAGGTCGGTGCGGTCGGCCACGGCCTTGGACAGGGCGGTGCGGGCGTTTTGCACGTTTTCCAGCCCGTCCTGCAATTTGAGGGTCGCATCTTCCTGCAATTGGCGCAGCGATTGCACCTCTTCCAGATCATGGCGCAATTTGTCGGCCTTGGCCTGTAGCCCCGGCGTGACATCCGCCAGCAGCATCCCGGCACGCGCCGTGCCGGTCGGCCCCGCCGGATGCAACAGTGTCGCGGGCGTGGGCGCGCGCGACATGGATTGCAGCACACCCAGAAGCTGGGCAATTTCGACTTCGCGGATGCGCAGATCTTCGGCCAATTGCGCCTCGCGCAGGGCGGCGGCGCGCAGACCATCGCGCAGGGCGGCCAATCCGGTTTCATAGCCCTGCACGGTTTCGGTCAATGCCTTGACCCGCTCGCGCCCGCCTTCGGCGGCCTCCAGCGCCTGGGATGATTCTTCCAGAATGCGCAAGGCGTCCAGCGCCAGAGCCGCCGGGTCGGTGGTTTGCGCCAGCGCCCCTCCCGCCAGGACCGCCAGAAAACAGGACGCGCGCAGGATCATGCGATCAGGCTCTCTCCGGTCATTTCTTCCGGCAATTCCAGCCCCATCAGGCCCAGCAGGGTCGGGGCAAGATCGGCCAGACGCCCGCCGCTGCGCAATGTGGCGCCCGCTGGACCGCCGACAAGGATCACCGGCACCGGGTTCAGCGTATGGGCGGTATGCGCCCCGCCGCTTTCGGGGTCGATCATCATTTCACAATTGCCGTGGTCGGCAGTGACAATCATCGCCCCGCCCGCCTTTTTCAGCGCATCCAGGGCCCGGCCCAGCCCGCTGTCCACGGCATGACAGGCGGCTTTGGCGGCCTCAAGATCACCAGTATGGCCAACCATGTCGGGATTGGCGAAATTCACCACGATCAGATCATAGCCGGTTTCAATGGCCTTCACGAGGTTGTCGGAAACCTCGCCTGCGCTCATTTCCGGTTGCAGATCATAGGTCGCCACCTTGGGCGAGGGCGCCATATAGCGGTCTTCGCCAACCTCCGGCGCTTCCTTGCCACCGTTCAGAAAGAAGGTGACATGCGGATATTTCTCGGTCTCGGCCAGGCGGAATTGTGTCAGGCCCTTGGCCGCAACCCAGGCGCCAAGAGTGTTCTGCACCACTTTCTTTGGATAGGCGGCGGTCATGAAGGTGTCATGCGTCTTGGAATAATCCACCATGCCCAGAAGTCCGGCCCAGTCCGGGCGGGGGCCGGTGTCAAAGCCGTCAAATTCGGGCGCGCCCACCGCCATCAGGATTTCGCGCGCCCGGTCGGCACGGAAATTCAGACAGAAAAACCCGTCGCCATCGCGCGCACCGGCATATTCACCGATCCGGGTTGCGGCGATGAATTCATCGGTCTCGCCACGCTCATATGCGGCGGTGACCGCGGCACTTGCGCTGTCGGCGGTCTGTTCTGCTGTGCCATTCACCATGACACGAAATGCCTTTTCCACCCGTTCCCAACGGTTGTCGCGGTCCATCGCAAAATACCGCCCGACAACAGATCCCACGCGCGCCCCGGCAGGCAGGCGGTCGACCAGTGTTTTTATATAGGTATCTGCCGATTTCGGCGCGACATCGCGGCCATCGGTGACCGCATGCAACACCACTGGTACACCAGCGCCGGCGATCATCTCGACTGCGGACAGAACATGTTCGATATGGCCATGCACCCCACCGTCAGAAATCACCCCCAGCAAATGCGCGCTGCCCTTGGTGGCCTTCAGCTTGTCGATAAACGCCAGGATTGCCGCATTGTCGAAAAAGGATTTGTCTTCGATTGCCAGATCAATCTGCCCCAGATCCATCGCCACAACCCGACCTGCGCCGATATTGGTGTGGCCGACCTCTGAATTGCCCATCTGGCCGGTCGGCAGACCAACGTCACGTCCATGTGTGGTCAGCGTCGCATTGGGGCAATCCGCCATCAAGCGGTCAAAATTTGGCGTATCCCCGAGGGCGACGGCATTGCCGGCGGTTGTATCGCTCAGGCCCCAGCCATCAAGAATGCAAAGAACCACGGGTTTGGGCGCTGACATGTCAAATTCCTCGTTCAGATTTGGTCCGGGTCACGCGGCGGCGCAATGATCCGACCGGATTCAGGGCTTCTTCTCTTTTTAAATACGCATGCACGGCGGGGCCAAGGGTGCAACGTTTATGGGGTGTAGGTTGGGTGAAACTTTCCCTGTGGTGACAGGGTGAAGATTTCGACGCCATCTGCCGTCACACCAACCGAATGTTCGAATTGTGCAGACAGGGACCGGTCTCGCGTGACCGCGGTCCATTCATCCGGCAGCACCTTGGTTTCCGGGCGGCCCAGATTGACCATTGGCTCGATCGTGAAAAACATGCCTTCCTCCAGCACGGGGCCTGTGCCCGCGCGGCCATAGTGCAGCACATTGGGCGGCGCATGAAAGACGGTGCCAAGACCGTGACCGCAAAAGTCACGCACCACGGACATGCGCTGGCCTTCGACATAGCTTTGGATCGCATGGCCAATGTCGCCAAAGGTATTGCCGGGTTTCACGGTCTCGATCCCGCGCATCAGCGCGTCATGGGTCACCTGTATCAGGCGCTCGGCCTTGCGTGGCAGCTTGCCTGCGACATACATCCGGCTGGTGTCGCCGAACCAGCCATCCTTGATCACCGTGACATCAATATTCAGGATATCACCGTCCTTAAGCGTCTTGTCGCCGGGGATGCCGTGACAGACCACATGATTGACGCTGATACAGCTTGCGTGCTGATAGCCCTTGTAGCCAATGGTGGCCGACGTCGTGCCCAGCTCTGTCACCCGCCGCTCGATAAAGGCATCAAGCGCGCCGGTGGTTTGGCCAACTTTTACAAGTTCGGCAACCTCATCCAGAATCTGCGCGGCAATCGCGCCAGCCGCGTGCATGCCGGTAAAGTCTGCCTGTTCATGAATCCTGATCCCGTCGCGGGTCATCCGGCCTTTGTGGCGGTTCATGCAAATGCTCCGATCAAATACGTCTTGTGTCCTACTTATGCGCTTGCAGCGAAAAGCGCCAGACCATGCGATATTTCCGCGATCCACAAGGCAAGGTGAGCCCCTGTGGGCGGGATGCCCGCGCGTCAGATCCCGCTTACAGCAAGTTCAGCACAAAAATCGCCCAGATGACGATCCCGTATGCAATGGCAATCAGCCCGATAACCCGCAGCGCATAACGGGCCGATTTCCAGATGGCCCCCGCGACCACTGGCCAGCGTTTCGCGACAAAACCGGCAACGGGATCATATCCGGGGCGTTGCGCCACAAGGCGGTCCCAGACTTTTGGGCGTGTGACAAATCGAAACGCAATGCCGAGGAAAAGCAGGATCGTCGCATGTGCCAGCAGAAAGAAAGGCGTCATGTCATGCGCCTGTGAACGGGACCGGATCGCCGGGACAGATCCCTTCGGGGCTTAATCGACAGCCCAGCGCCATGACCTCGACCCCGGCTGCGCGGGCGACATCAAATGCGGCGGCATAGGCCGGGTCGATGTCATCTGCCAACCGCATCTCTGTGCAATCGTTGCGCTGCACAAGATAAAGCATCACCGCCCGGTGCCCCGCCTCGGCCATGGCCGTCAGTTCGCCCAGATGTTTGGTGCCGCGCGCGGTCACGCTGTCGGGAAATTCCGCCAGTCCGGGCTGGCGGCTGAGCGTCACGGATTTCACCTCGACATAGGCATCGCGCCGCCCCGACCCCTGCAACAGGAAATCAATCCGGCTGTTCTGGCCATATTTCACCTCTGGCCGCAGGGTATCATACCCGTCCAGACCGACAATTTCACCGGCATTCAATGCGGCGCGCAAGGCCCGGTTCGGCACCGATGTATCCACCCCGACCAGCACGCCGGATGCCGGCGACACCAGCCGCAGGCCATAATCCAGCTTCTTTTTCGGATCGTCGTTCGGCTCCAGCCAGACGGCAAACCCCGGTTCGGCCAATCCCAGCATAGAGCCGGGGTTGGCGCAATGGGCCACCACCTCGCGCCCGTCCGCAAGCCGACAATCGGCAAGGAACCGTTTGTAACGCCGGATCAGCGTTGCCGGGACAAGAGGGGTTTGAAACCGCATGAACCCGGCCTATACCTCTGGAAACCAAGGTTCAAGGAGCCGGAAGAATGGCCAATCCAACCGCCGCAATGCTGGTGATCGGGGATGAAATCCTGTCGGGGCGCACGCGTGATGCCAATATGTATTTTCTGGCGGGCGCTTTGACGAAACAGGGCATCGACCTGAAAGAGGTCCGTGTCGTCAGCGACGATGCCCCGGCGATTGTGGCCGCGGTGCGGGCGCTGTCGGCCGGGTTCGACCATGTCTTTACCTCTGGCGGGATTGGCCCGACCCATGATGACATCACCGCGGATTGCATCGCCGCCGCGTTCAATGATCATATTGATGTCCGCGATGATGCCCGCGCATTGCTGGCCGATCACTATGCCAGCACCGGGCGCGAATTGAACGACGCCCGCCTGCGCATGGCGCGCATTCCCGACAGCGCGACACTGATTGATAATCCGGTGTCCATTGCGCCGGGTTTCACGGTCCAGAACGTGCATGTGATGGCCGGGGTGCCAAATGTGTTTCAGGCGATGGTGGCGACGGTGCTGCCGACATTGGCGGGCGGGGCGCCGCTGCTTAGCCAGACCCTGCGCTTGCAACGCGGAGAAGGCGACATTGCCGGGCCGCTGGCAGAGCTGGCCACAGAATTTTCCGATCTTTCGATTGGCTCTTACCCCTTTCAGCAGGATGGGGCCTATGGTGCCAATATCGTCATTCGGGGCCAGGACGGCGCGCGGATTGATGCCGCCATGATCCGGTTGCGTGGGTTGTTTCCTGAATGAGCGCCACCACCGCTGATCACTTGATGCAGGTCTGCGAGGCCACCTGGCCCCCCGCACGGCAGTTTGCCGGGGGGCCTTTCACGTTTCGCGACGGGGCGGGCGGCGGCAAAAGGGTTTCTGCCGCAACATTGAACCCGGGCGCGACCGCCACCGATGAGGACCTGCGCAGGGCCGAAGAGGTGATGCGCGAGATGCATCAAACCCCGCTGTTTCAGATCCGCCCCGAGGATGCGGATTTTGATGCCGCGTTGGCGGCGGACGGGTACAGGATCATTGATCCGGTGACCCTCTATGCCATTGACGCAGTTGCCCTGACCGATCAGCCGCTGCCAAAGATCATGACCTTTGCCATATGGGAACCCTTGGCGGTGATGCTTGACCTCTGGGCCAGATCCGGGATCGGACCGGAGCGGATTGCCGTGATGACACGGGCGGCATGTCGAAAAACCGCCCTGATGGGCCGGATCGAGGATAGCCCCGCCGCCGTCGCCTATGTTGGTCTTCACGAAGGCACCGCAATGCTGCACGCGCTTGAGGTCCTTCCGCCCAAGCGCCGCAAGGGGTTGGCGCAATGGATGATGCGGGCGGCGGCCTTCTGGACGGTGCAACAGGGGGGAACACGGCTGGCGGTGTTATGTGTTTCGGACAATACCGGCGCAAATGCGCTGTATCGCGCCTTGGGCTTTGCAGAGGTCGGCAGCTATCACTATCGTATCAAGGCCGACTGACAGCACGAAAGGCTTTGGCGCAGGATGATGACCCAATCCGGTGTTTCCCTTCTTTCTGATCCCGCACGCCCCGCGCCGGTCCTTCTGGACGCGGTTTGGTGATGCGGTGGCGGGCGTCATTTCCGGGATGTCTGGTGGTGGCCTTTGGCGTGTTCATGGGTTTTGCCAGTGCGAGCCTGGCACAGGGGGGCGTGACGGCGCTGATCATGCCGATCGGCGCCGAATTGACCTATGAAGACCACCGCGAGCTTGGCTCTTATGCCGTGCCCACCGCAGGATTCAAGGCAGGCATCGTGCCGGCCGAGGTTCTGGAAGGCGCGGTCCTGCGCCAATCCTGGCGGGTGCCCGGGGATATTGGATCGACCTTGGCGCTTCTGTCCCCTTTGCGTCAGCAAATTGTCGATGCGGGCTATGACACCCTGTTGGATTGCAAGACACAGGCCTGCGGCGGGTTTGATTTTCGCTTCGCGACAGAGGTCCTGCCCGGCCCGGGCATGTATGTCGACCTGACCGATTTTCGGTTTCTTTCGGCGCGGGGGCCAGAAAACACCGCCATTTCGGTACTGGTGTCGCGCAGCGCGGCGGCCGGCTTTGTGCAAGTGATCCGCGTTGGCACGGTCGGCGCGGTTGGGGCAGGGCGCATTGAAACCGACAAGAAAGGTCCGTCCGCATCGGTTCCACCTCCCGCCACCGGGTCATTTGCACGGCAATTGGACACGTCGGGCCGGGTGGTTCTGGCGGATTTGACCTTTGACTCCGGGGCGGCGACGTTGGGCGCTGGCGATTTTGCCAGCCTGCAAGACATCGCAGCCTATCTGCGCGCCCATCCGAATCGGCGAATTGCCCTGGTGGGGCATACTGACAGCATCGGCGGGCTTGACGGGAACATTGCGCTTTCGCGTCGGCGGGCCCAATCGGTGCTGTCGCGGCTGACCGGGGATTATGACGTCTCTGCCAGCCAGTTAGAGGCCGGGGGCATGGGGTATCTTGCACCGCTGACCAGCAATCTGACCCAGCAAGGCCGCGAAGCCAATCGCCGCGTCGAAGCGGTTTTGGTGTCAACCGAATAGGCCCGTCTGACGTCCAGCCTGACACCCAGCCAAAATTCGGCAAAAAGCGGCGGCACATGTGTCGGATGTCATTCTTCGCCGTAAGCGGCCGGATTATGGTACACTGAAGGCAGATGTTTTCTGTGTCTGTATGCTTTGTGTTTGGTTGGGTGCAAAATGACAACTGCGGAAACAGGCCTGACGCCGGAAGAGCGCGCAGCGCTGGAGGCCGGCTATCGCGCGGCCGTGGCATATCGTGCCGGATTGCCGGATGGCTTGGCGCGGCCGACCGCGAGCATGGATGAAATGGCAGCCCGGTTCGAAGCCCCGCTGCCGGATGGGGCAACCGCCGGGGATCAGGTGATTTCCGCGATTGTGGAATCGTCGCGCGGCGGCATTCACGCCATGAGTGCGTCAACATTTTTCGCTTATGTCTGTGGCGCGTCCCATCCTGTGGGCGTGGCGGCGGATGCGCTGGTGTCCGCCTGGGGCCAGAATGCCGCGTCGACCCTTGAATCTCCGGCTGTGGCGGCGATGGAGCGTGCGTTGTGCAACTGGCTGATTGATCTGTTTGGCCTGCCATCTGCAACCGGGGTCGGGCTTGTGACCGGGGCGAGTGTGGCGAATTTCTGTGCCGTGATGGCGGCACGCAATGCGATGTTGGCTGATCGTGGTTGGAACGTGGATCGGAATGGGCTTTTCGGGGCGCCCGAACTGCCGGTGCTGATCAGCCAGGATGCGCATTCCGCCGTGACCGCCGCATTGCGTTATGCCGGCATGGGGGCCGGGCGGGCCATTCCGGTGGCCACCGATGATCAGGGGCGGATGCGCCCCGATGCGCTGACCGAGGCGCTGGGCGCCTGTGATGCGCCGCCGTTGGTGATTTTGCAGGCCGGCCAGATCAATACCGGGGCTTTTGACCCCTTTGCCGAGCTGATTCCGCAGGTCAAGGCGCGGGGGGGCTGGGTCCATGTTGACGGGGCCTTTGGTCTTTGGGCGGCGGCGGTGCCGGAACTTGCCCCGCGCTGTGCCGGGGTGGAACTGGCCGACAGCTGGGCCGTCGATCTGCACAAAAGCCTGAATGCACCGTTTGATGCCGGTGTGGTGCTGGTGCGGGATCGTTCGACGCTGGTGCAGGCGATGGCGGCGCGCGGGGCCTATCTGCCGGCGCAATCGGGACATTGGGAACCTTCGGACAGCACACCAGAGCTGTCTCGCCGGGCGCGTGGCGTGCCAAGTTATGCGATTCTGCGGCATCTTGGTCGTTCAGGCCTGCGCGAAATGATCCTGCGGCACCATGATCTTGCCCGCCATATTGCGGCGGGATTGCGCGCCGAACCTGGATTGCATGTGTTGAACGAAGTCGCCTTCAATCAGGTGGCAATGACCTGTGCAACCGGGGCCGAAGGCGATGCGCTGACCCGGCGGGTTCTGGCGCGGGTGCAGGGCCGGGGCCGGGTCTATCCGTCACATGGGGCCTGGCGCGGGCGCGACATCATTCGGATTTCCGTGTCCGGTTATGGCATGCAGATGCCAGATGCCGATCTGTTGGTCGCGGAAATCATTGCGGCCTGGCGCGCAGAACGCGATCTCTGATCCGGCGGTCGTCCCGACCGGCGGGCTGATGCGAAATTCCACATGCCACGACGAAACCCATTGCGTCCGCCCGTCGCGTCGCGGCATGGTCCGCAAAGACCCATGTGGCCGGCGATGGCCACCCGGGGCGCACCGGATTTGAATGAGGCGAGCCATGCAGTACAGAGATCCGCGCAGCGCGGTACAAACCCCGGAATTGCCGGGAGATCAGTTTTTCACCGATGCCGAGGCGGCGGTTGATCACCTGTGTTTCTTGTATGACAGCGCCACGGCGTTTCTGTCCGAGGCGTTTCGCAATGCCATGACCGAAGGCCAGCCCGCCACTCGGTTTCGCGCGTTTTACCCCGAACTGCGCATTACGACGGTGTCTTATGCCCAGGTCGACAGCCGGTTGAGCTTTGGCCATGTCGCCCAGCCCGGCACCCATGCAACGACAATCACGCATCCCAAGTTGTTCCGGCAATATCTGACGCAGCAAATCCGTCTGTTGATGGAAAACCACGGCGTGCCGGTCTGTGTCACGGTGTCAGAGACCCCGATCCCGGTGCATTTTGCGGTGGCCGCGCGGACCGATGTCACCGTTCCCCAGGAAGGGGCGGCCGATTTTGTTCTGCGCGACGTGTTTGATGTGCCGGATCTGTCGACGACCAATGATGATATCGTCAATGGCACCCATGTGTCCGGTCCCGACGGGGTAGAGCCGCTTGCGCCGTTTACAGCGCAGCGGGTGGATTATTCGCTGGCGCGGTTGGCGCATTATACCGCCACCGACCCGGCGCATTTCCAAAACCACGTGTTGTTCACCAACTATCAGTTCTATGTCAGTGAGTTCGAGGCCTATGCCCGCCAGATGCTGGCCGATCCTGACAGCGGCTATACCAGCTTTGTCAGCACCGGAAATGTCGAGATCACCGAAGCAGATCAGGACATTCCCGCCACGTTGAAACAGCCGCAGATGCCGACCTATCACCTGAAGCGGCCGGGGGGCGCGGGAATCACCCTGGTCAATATCGGTGTCGGCCCGTCGAACGCCAAGACCGCGACCGATCATATCGCTGTGCTGCGCCCGCATGCCTGGTTGATGGTGGGCCATTGTGCCGGGCTGCGAAATACCCAGGCGCTGGGCGATTTTGTGCTGGCACACGCCTATCTGCGCGAGGATCGCGTGCTGGACGATGACCTGCCGGTCTGGGTGCCGATTCCGGCGTTGGCCGAGATTCAGATCGCCCTGGAAGAGGCGGTGGCACAGGAAACCCAGCTGTCCGGTTTTGACCTCAAGCGGATCATGCGGACCGGCACCGTGGCCAGCGTCGATAACCGCAATTGGGAATTGCGGGACCAAGAGGGCCCCGTGCAACGTCTGTCACAGTCCCGCGCGGTGGCGCTGGATATGGAAAGCGCGACAATTGCCGCGAATGGATTTCGTTTCCGGGTGCCTTATGGCACGCTGCTCTGTGTCTCTGACAAGCCGTTGCATGGTGAGTTGAAACTGCCGGGCATGGCCAGCGATTTCTATCAAACCCAGGTGGCGCGCCATCTGCGCATAGGGATCCGCGCGATGGAGCACTTGCGCGAAATGCCGTTGGAACGTATCCACAGCCGGAAATTGCGCGCATTTGACGAAACCGCATTTCTTTGACGTTGGGTCAGCGGCGGAAAACCCATATTTTTATGGGGTCAAGCGACACATATTCTTGTGTTTACCCCCTACATACCGTTAAATGCGCCAAATGAGGCCCAATAGCTGGGCAGATGTAAGGAGACCAGAAAATGGCAAAACCTATGACCAAGACCCAGCTCGTCGCAGCACTGGCCGAAGAAATGGGCGCGGACAAGAAAGCCGCAGGCGCGGCGCTGGACGCGGTATGCAACGTGATCACCAACGAAGTGTCGGGCGGCGGCGCCGTGACCCTGCCGGGCGTGGGCAAATTCTATTTGCGCGAACGCCCCGAGCGGATGGTGCGCAACCCTGCCACGGGTGATCAGTTCAAGAAAGAGGCCGACAAAGTGGTCAAAGTGACCATCGCAAAGGCGCTGAAAGACAGTGTCAACGATTGATCGTGACCTCGACAATACAGGAAAAGGGTCGCCCAATGGGCGGCCCTTTTTCGTTGCAATAAGTGGCGGATGGTATGGAAGATCTGACAGAAGCCTATGAAAATGGCGCCTATATTCCCGGTGCGGACAAGTATCGCAGCCGATGGCCCGAAGATGCAGCGGCGTTCCGTGCCTGTCACGATGTGCAGGAATTGCCGGGGTTCTGTGCGGGGTCACGGCGCGCCGTGGATATGGTGCGGCCTGATGGGGCGGCGCAAGGAACGGTAATCTTTGTGCATGGTGGCTATTGGCGGGCGATGTCGCGCGGCGACTGGACACATCTTGCCGCCGGGGCCTTGGCGCAGGGCTGGGCGATGGCGTTGCCGGGGTATGATTTATGTCCCAACGTGCGGATCAGCGACATCACCCATCAGGTGGCAGAGGCAGTCCAGGCAATCGCCGCCGCCACCAGCGAGCCCATCGTGCTGGTCGGACATTCGGCGGGTGGCCATCTGGTGGCGCGCATGTTGGCTCCGGGTATGCTGCCGACGTCGCTACATCAACGCCTGCAACGGGTGGTGCCGATCTCGATGTTGAGCGACCTGCGCCCGCTGATGCAGACCGCAATGAATGCCGATCTGGCGCTCGACCCGATCGAAGCGGCCGCAGAAAGCCCGGTCCTTCAGCCGAAACCCGATTGCGCCTTGCGGCTCTGGGTTGGCGGTGATGAACGCCCGGCGTTTCTGGACCAGACGCGGTGGTTGGCCGAGGCGTGGAAGGCTCCGATGCGGATCGCCGAAGGGCGGCATCATTTCGACGTCATTGATGCGTTGCAAGACCCCAAAAGCGACATGATCAAGGATCTGCTTGGCTGATTGGCGCGCTTAAGAGTCTGGCACGAGGTAGCCGGAAGGCCGATTCCCCCTCTCTGGCTTGAAGCAGACATGTCTGTGGATCCGTGCCGTATTCTGCCCGTGACATCACGAGAGGAACGTCACATGTTGAAGTCCGATATTGTGCACGGCAGCTGGGCTGCCGTATTCTCTGACCCTTTGATCGCGTCCCTGACCATTGTTGCAATCGTAAGTTTGGCGGCGCTGACCGCCGTGATCGCCCTTGTGTTGATTTTGTCTCGCGGCAGGTTGACGGCGAAATACAATGCAACCGCGGGGACCGCCGAGCTTGACCTGAAACCACATGACAGTGCCAATTGGGGGCCTGACTAGGATTCGCGCCGGGAATGGGCTAGCTCATATGCCCCATGTTGGGCCTTGCCTTGCCACGTTGCAGGCCCAGCTTGCGTTCGCGCCAGATGATCAACGCGCCCGCCACAATGACCACCAGCGACCCCAGAATGGTGGCCGACGTCGGCAGTTCGCCGAACACGGTATAACCCGCCACAACCGCAAACAGCATCGCAACATAATCAAACGGCGCCAAGGTCGAGGCCGGGGCAAACCGATAGGCCGAGGTCACAAGGATCTGGCCGATGCCACCGGTGATTCCGGCCGCAACCAGCATCAGGGTCTCTGTGGTGTTGGGAACAGTCCAGCCAAAGGGCAGGGTCAGCAGGGAAAACACGGTGGCCGTCAACATGAAGTAAAACACCACCGCCGCCGGGTGTTCGATCTGGACAAGGCGGCGGATATGCACCTGGGCGAGTGACCGCATCCCGGCGGAAATCAACATCAGCCCGGCGCCCAAGGCCGCCACCTGATCCAGTTCGCCGGTGAAATTCAGCCGTGGCCACAGGATGATGATCACCCCAACCAAACCAAGCGCAACAGCGGACAAGCGGAACAACCGCACCTTTTCACCCAACATAAGCGCCGCAAGGATGACCGTGATCAATGGCGTGGCAAAGCCGATGGCGGTGACTTCGGGCAGTGGCAACATGCCAAGCGCGGCAAAGCCAAGCCCCATCGCGCCGACCCCGATCAGCCCACGCCACACATGGCCAATGGGGTTCGCGGTGCGCAGACCGGTGGTCAACTCGCCCTTGGCCAGCAACCAGACCAGAATGACCGGAATTGCAAATGCGGAGCGAAAGAATACAGCCTCGCCTGGGGGGACAACATCCGCCGTGGCCTTGATCAGCACGGTCATGAACGTGAAAACGGCAAGTGCGAAAATTTTGAGCGCGATACCGCGACTAATATGCATGTTTGGAAACATGCGTCGGTTGTTGCAAAAGGTCAATTGCGCGGGGCGCATGTCAGCTATGCGCCTGAGGAATGCATGATTCGTCAGGCTTGCCATTTTGCGGGCAGGCTGGGATGACCAAGGGGCCGTTTCGCCAAGATTGCCAAAGATGAAATTTCTTCCACGCCTGTTCCAAGGATCAAAGCCCGACCCGCGTCTTAACAGGGATATGCGGGATATGGTGAGCGATGAAACCCTGGCCCTTGCGGCATCGGAGGGCGACCGAGAGGCGTTTTCCCAATTGCTGAGCCGTGTCTATGACCGGGTGTTCGCGCTGGCCTTTCGTCTGACTGGCAGCCGGGCCGAGGCTGAGGATCTGACGCAGGATATCTGTGCTGCCTTGCCTGTAAAGCTGCGGGGGTTTGACGCCCGCGCCCGGCTGACCACCTGGCTTTACCGTGTGGTGGTCAATGCCGCCCACGACCGGCGGCGGCGCGCGGCATCACATGCGCGGGCGGCTGTTGGTTGGGGGGATGTCGAATTGGCGCGCCGTGCCGAAGCGGATGAAACCCGCGATCAGCTGGGCTGGCTTGCCGAGGCGATGTTGGACCTGCCCGAAGACCTGCGCGAGACGCTGGTGCTGGTGCTCGAACCGCTGACCCATGCCGAGGTCGCGGAAATTCAGGGCATTTCCGAAGGCACGGTAAGTTGGCGCATGTCAGAGATACGCAAGCGCCTGAAAGCGCGATCGGAGGCTGAGAGATGAGCGACGAATTGGACAAATTGGCCAAGGCATTGCGCGCTGCGACGCCCACGCCGGACGCAGAACACAAAGCGGCCAATATCGCGGCGGCGAAAAAAATCTTTGCCGATGCCCAAGGATACGATGACAGCGCCCGTCATACTCTTGAACGCCCCAAAAGGAGCGTGTTTCAGAGAGGATTGACCGCCATGTTGAATACGTTGTCGCCGCGCGCCGCCCTGGGTGCCACCACCGCCATTGCCCTGATCGGGGTTGTCATGATCCTGCCGACGCTGGACCGTGATGTGCTGACAGTGGGGCCAAGATCGGTGCAGGAGGTGCCGAAAACAGTGTCGGATATGGATGCCCCGGTAGAAGAAGCGCTGATTGCCAGCGACGTTGATACCGCTGTGACCCGGCCGCAGGTGTTTTTCAGCGGCGCTGGGGATGGGGCCGCCAGCGCGCCGCCCGCCCCAATGGCAGAGCCCACGATCGACATGGCGGATGCGCCGATCGGCGGCTTGCTGAGCATGGAGGCCCCGACGCCGCGCAGCTACTCCACGGGGTTGGCCCGGACCAAGCAGGGCGTCAACGACATGTATGTCCGGCCAGCGCCGGACCCGGTGGCATCGGTGCCCGAGGGCGACACCGATGCCTTCCCGGAGGCGGAAACCAACCCGTTGAAGGTGACGGCGCAATCCCCGGTGTCGACCTTTTCCATTGATGTGGATACCGCCGGTTGGTCGGTGCTGCGCAACATGTTGGAAAACGGCCAATTGCCGCAAAAGGACACGGTCCGGATCGAAGAAATGGTCAATTATTTCCCGTATGACTATGCTGGGCCCGATGCCGGCCCTGATAGCGGCGCGGCCTTTCGTGCGGGGGTCATGGTGGCGGAGACGCCTTGGAATGCTGGCACGCGGTTGGTGCATATCGGCATTCAGGGTGCCCTGCCCGAGGTCGACGAACGCCCGGCGCTGAACCTTGTCTTTCTGGTCGATGTCTCTGGTTCGATGAACCACCCCAACAAACTGCCGCTGCTGAAACAGAGCCTGCGGTTGATGTTGGGTGAATTGCGCCCAGAGGATGAGGTGGCGATTGTCACCTATGCCGGGTCGGCCGGTGTGGCGCTGGAGCCAACCAAAGCCGCAGAGCGCGAAACCATTCTGGCCGCGCTTGAGGGGCTGGGCGCGGGCGGTGGCACCGCGGGCGCGCAAGGCATTGAAACGGCTTATGCCATGGCCGAAAAGATGCAGGGCGAGGGCGAGATCAACCGTGTGTTGCTGGCCACCGATGGCGATTTCAATATCGGCATTCACGACCCAGACGCGTTAAAGGATTTTATCGAGGTCAAGCGCGACAGCGGCACCTATCTAAGCGTGCTGGGCTTTGGCCGTGGCAATCTTGATGACACCACGATGCAGACATTGGCGCAGAACGGCAATGGTCAGGCGGCCTATATCGACACGCTGAGCGAGGCACAGAAAGTGCTGGTGGATCAGCTGACGGGCGCGTTGTTCCCGATTGCCGATGATGTGAAGATTCAGGTGGAATTCAACCCGGCCCAGATCGCGGAATACCGGTTGATTGGCTATGAAACCCGTGCCCTGCGGCGCGAGGATTTCAACAATGACAAGGTCGATGCCGGTGACATCGGCGCGGGCCATCAGGTGACCGCGATATACGAGGTCACGCCGGTTGGCTCTGATGCGCGATTGACCGATCCGCTGCGCTATGGCGCGGAACCGGCGGCCAATGACAGCGACGAGCTGGGTCTTCTGCGCCTGCGGTACAAGGCCCCGGGCGAGGACAGCAGCCGCCTGATTGAGACCCCGATTGTTGCGGGGGGGCAGCCAACGGCCGATATGCGGTTCGCCTTTGCCATTGCCGGTTTCGGGCAATTGCTGCGCGGCGGTGCGTATCTGGGCGACTGGAGCTTTGGCGACGCCATCGCGCTGGCCAATGGGGCCAAAGGTTCGGATGACTTTGGCTATCGGGCGGAAGCGGTGCGGTTGATGCGCTTGGCGCAAACCCTGGCAGAGTGAGATCTGCGGGCCACACGACAGGATAAAAGAGGCGGGCGGTTTCGCGCGCCTCTTCAATCGCCGATCGCATCGGCAAAGATCACCCGGTTTCGTCCGTTTGATTTGGCGAAATACAGGGCGCGATCCGCAGATTTCAGCAAGTCCTGCAAATCTGTCCCGGACCTGCCGGGCGACATTGCCACGCCGATGCTGACAGACAGCGGAACAATTGACCCTTCATACCGAAATTCAGTCTTTCCAATGCCCATGCACAGCAATTCCGCAAAGTGTTTTGTCGAGTTGCGGGAAATGTTCGGAAGGAAAACCGCAAATTCTTCGCCGCCCACACGCCCGACATCACCGAAATCGGGCGTTATGGATCGCAGGATTTGTGCAATTTTGACCAGCGCCTCATCGCCAGCGGCGTGACCGTATCTGTCGTTCAGCCGCTTGAAATGATCTGCATCGACCAGGACCAGGGCATTGGAATTCAGATTGTCGACCGACAGTTTCCGGTCAACGCTGTCCCGGAAACCCCGGCGGTTCAGCAATGTGGTCAGCGGATCGGTCAACGCATTGGTCAACAATAGTTTTTCGGATCTGATGTAATGCCGCTCCCGTTCGATCAACGGGCCCATCATGGCGGCCCCAATGACACAGAAAATGGCGATAACCGGAACCGCAGTGGTCAGAACGTTTAGCATGATATCATATGGCAATATCAAAACGGATGCGGTGTTCAACGCAAGCAGCGCCCCAAGCCCGACAAAGGCCGGAAGCCGCAATTTGCCTTTGGGCTTCAATTTCCAGGCCCAGACCAGCCCCAGACCCGCAGCCAGCAAAATGCCGACTGCCCCGGTCGGGGCCCCGACACCCCCAAGCATGAGCCGATATCCAGCCGTAATGCCCCCGGCGATCAGGGCCGTAGGCCAGCCGCCAAACGCGGCGCCGATGCCAACAATGATGCTACGCGCGTCAAATATGATGCCCTCGCTCAATTGCACCGGCTGCAACATCACCAGGATCGAGCCAAGCGCAAAGGTGAAACCGTTCAGCACAGATCGCAGCCAGAGACGTGTTATGGACCGATGAATGACGCCATAGGAAATGGCCAAAAGCGCCATGACCCCGCCCCCGAAAATGATCGCGACGAGGACCGCCGTCAGATCGAACTGCATCTGAGATTCCTATCTGAAAAAAGCGGGGCAATCTAAGTCGCTAAAATTTGCAGAAAGATCTAATTTACAATTATTAACGAAAACCTAAAATTCAGCCGCTGGGGCAATTTAATTGATGGGTCAAGCAATGTCAGGGCGTTTCTTGCCCGATGGGCAGCTAAATCAAGTGGAAATGCCGAGCAATCAGGGCCGCAATCACCGTCGCCTATGGGCTGCGAATCGCGAACGGTCTTGGGCATAGGCCTGTAAATTATCGACTTCACCGTCAGATCAGGTCATCCTTATCCGGGTTCATCAGATGCCGGCAGAATGCGCCTGAGCAAAACGGGATTTAAGCCATGACGATGATCATAACCCGGTTCAATGTCGTGGATAATCTGTGGGCCAATTGCCCGTCCTTTCGTCCGGTGATCGCCGCGTTCCGGGCAGAATACGCCGGCCTGGCAGAAGACAAGTTGCCAATTTACATCCTGATGGGGGATTTGGTGAGGGGGTGCTCGGCACATCTGCAAGCAGAAAAGAAGAGCGAAATTGCCGGGCTTTTTGCCCTGATAGAGCGGTGGATCGCCGAGGGCGACAAATATGTGCATGACATGGCAATCGTCGGCTTTATCGAGGATCTGCAAAACGCAAACCTGCACGATGGCACCCAACCGGAAGATTTCAAAGAATTCCTCGGCCCGCTGAGTGTTCGCTATTGGCAAAAGGTCGCCCGGTTTTGGTCAAAATCCGAGCCGATCCTCAGGGACTGAGGCGAAGCTGCGCCATTTGGTTATGTGCTTGGGGTCCGCCTGGGCACGGCCCGGAATGTGATCTTCATCGGAATGTGCCCTTTTTGTCATGGGTGCGTTACATCCCGCGCGCAGGAGGTCGGAGCATTTTCCAATTAGGGGACGTATTATGGTCGTTCGCACCATCTGCCTGACCTCTGTCATTGCGCTGACCGCCGGGTCCGCCATGGCCGAGATGAATTTCAATCGCATCGCATCCTTTCCGGTCGTCACCAACATGGCCGACGGCGAAGATACGTCACGCGAAACCTCGCCTGAGATCATTGATGTCACTGCGGATGGCATGACGCTTGTCTACACCGACAGCCCGCTGGGCGCGATCGGTCTGGTCGACATCACCGACCCCGCCAACCCGGCCCCCAAAGGCAATATCGACATGGGCGGCGAGCCGACCTCGGTTGCTGTTGTCGGCACCACTGCCTTTGTCGGCGTGAACACCTCGGAAAGCTATGTCGCCCCTTCGGGCGTGATCAAGGCGATCAACACCGCCGACGGTTCCGAGCTGGGCGCTTGTGATCTGGGCGGTCAACCTGACAGCCTGGCCAAGGCCAAGGACGGCAGCTTTATCGCGGTGGCGATTGAAAACGAACGTGACGAAGACCTGAACGACGGCGTGATCCCGCAGATGCCTGCCGGGTCGCTGATCATGGTGGGCGTCAAGGACGGCACCCTTGATTGCGCCACGATGAAATCCGTGGACCTGACCGGTCTGGCCGAGGTTGCCGGATCCGACCCCGAGCCGGAGTATGTCTCGATCAACGCCGCTGGCGAAGTTGTCGTGACCATGCAGGAAAACAACCACATGGTTGTTGTGTCCAAAGACGGCGAAATCCTGAACCATTTCTCGGCCGGTGCGGTTGATCTGGAAGGCATCGACGCCACCGACGAACGCGGCGCGCTGATCTTTACCGAGAGCCAACAGGGCCGCAAACGCGAACCCGATGCGGTGACCTGGATCGACGACACCCATTTTGCCACTGCCAACGAAGGCGACTACGAAGGCGGTTCGCGCGGCTGGACGATCTTCCACAAGGACGGCACCGTCGTTTATGACAGCGGCACGTCGTTCGAACATGCGATCATTCAGATCGGCCATTACCCCGACAAACGCTCTGATGCCAAAGGTGTAGAGCCCGAGTCGGTGACATTTGGCGAATTTGGCGGCACGCCTTATGTGTTTGTTGGGGCCGAGCGCGCTTCGGTCGTCGGTGTCTATGACGTGACCGATCCCAGCGCGCCGGTGCTGAAGCAACTTCTGCCCTCGGGTGTTGGCCCGGAAGGTTACGTTGTGATCCCGGAACGCAACCTGTTGGTTTCGGCCAATGAAAAGGACCTGATCGAAGATGGCGGCGCGCGTGCGCATGTCATGCTGTTTGAATATCAGGACGCCCCCGCGCAATACCCGCATCTGACATCCGAAGGCATGGACGAGCTGACAGGCTGGGGTGCGATTTCCGGCATGGTCGCTGGCGAAGGCAAGACGATCTATGCCGTCAACGACAGCTTCTATGGCTATCAGCCGACGATCTTCACCATCGACGCGTCCTCCAAACCGGCGCGGATCACCGATGCGATGCAGATCACCCGCGCGGGCCGTGTGGCACAGAAACTTGACCTCGAAGGCATCACGCTGGACGGCGAAGGTGGCTTCTGGCTCGCCAGCGAAGGCCGCACCGACCGGGTTATCCCGCATGCGCTGTACCATGTGAATGCCGAGGGCGAGATCGAAGAAGAAATCGGTCTGCCAGCGGAACTGATGGCTGTTGAAAAGCGTTTTGGCTTTGAAGGTGTGACCAAGGTTGGTGATACGCTTTGGATGGCCGTTCAGCGCGAATGGAAAGACGATCCGAAAAACCACGTGAAACTGGTGGCCTATAACACCGAGTCCAAGGAATGGGGCGCCGTTCTGTATGAAAAGGCCGAGCCCGCAACCGGCTGGGTCGGTCTGTCGGAAATCACTGCGCATGGCGATTACGTTTATATCGTTGAGCGTGACAACCAGCACGACCACCGCGCCGTGACCAAGAAGGTCTATCGCATTGCGATGGCCGACATGGTGCCCGCCGCGCTGGGCGGTGAGCTTCCGGTTGTGACCAAAGAGCTGGTGCATGACCTGCTGCCCGATCTGGCATCGACCGGCGGCTATGTTCTGGACAAGGTCGAAGGTCTGGCAATCACCGCTGATGGCGAAATGTTCGTCTCGACCGACAACGACGGTGTCGACGACCATTCGGGCGAGACCATGTTCTTCTCGATCGGCGGCGCGATGTAAGCCAGCTGGCTGACATCACTGTGATCAGGAAAGGGGCCTTTTGGGGCCCCTTTTTCATTCAGATGGCACAAGATGACCAAAGCTGACTTTGGGTCAATGTGGTTCCATGCCCGTGGTCGGCGAATTCGCCCCTGACAAAGCGACGGGTCGCCGCGATTGGCGGCAATAGCCCGCCCAAACCCCAACAATGGATGATCCGGCCCCGAGGCGATGCCAGATCTCAGCCGGGGCGAAGTCCGGTTTCCACCAACATGCCGCGCCGTTTGGCTTCGTAATAATAGCCCCGCGCGTACCAGCGTATGGCGGTTTTTTCGCTGCCGTCGGCCAGCAGCCAGGCACCGCGCAGGTATTTTACCGCGTATTTCAGATTTGTATCGGCATCGAGCAGGTCTGTGGCCTGACCTTTGAAGCCCATGCTGCGTGCGGTCTGGGGCAGGATTTGCAGCAGGCCCCAATAGGGGCCATTGCGTGCCCAGGGGCGATGGGTGCTTTCGCGGATCGCCAGTTTATGCACCAGGGTGCGGGGCACTTGGTAATGATCAGCCCATTTGTTGATCGAGGCCCGCAGAGCCGGGGTTTCGTTCGGGTAGAGCGGCGGGTTATGTGCCTTGGTCTTTGGCTTTGCCTTTTGTGCCGGCATGGCACAGGCCGAAAGCGGCAGGGAAACAGCGGCGAGACCGCCCAGCAATAGGGTCCGGCGGGTAAAACAGGTCATCAGCAACGACTCGGGAATTGTGAATACTGTGGTATTTTAGCCTGTCGCAAAGCCTTGCGCATCGGGCAGGATCTGGTTCGGCGAAGCCTTGCCGAGGGTTGCAATTCGCCCCATCACGCCACAGGGTGCGGACGATGAAAAACACATTGCTTTCTTTTGGTCACGGCTATTCCGCGCGGGCGCTTTCACAGGTGCTGAACCCGGCTGACTGGCGGGTGATCGGCACCACGCGCAGCCCGGGAAAGCTGGCGGAATTGTCGGCCCAAGGGGCCGAGGCGCGGCTGTTTCCCGGTGATGGTATGACTGACGCGCTGGAGCAGGCCAGCCACATTCTGATTTCCGCCGGGCCGGTTGGCGACGGCGATCCGGTGCTGGCCCTTCTGCGCGACCAGATCACGGCACGTGCGTCGCAATTTCAATGGGTTGGCTATCTGTCGACCACCGGGGTTTATGGCGATCATGGCGGCGATTGGGTGGATGAGACCACGGCACTGACCCCCAGTACCAAACGGGGCGAGATGCGGGTTGCGGCGGAAAACGACTGGCGCGCCATTGCGGATCTGCCGTTGCATATCTTTCGTCTGGCCGGGATCTATGGCCCCGGGCGCGGTCCCTTTGCCAAGGTGCGGGCCGGCACGGCGCGCCGCATCATCAAACCGGGACAGGTGTTCAGCCGCATCCATGTCGCCGATATTGCCCAGGCGTTGCTGGCGTCGATCCACCAGCCCAATCCCGGCGCGATCTATAACCTCTGTGACGACGATCCCGCCCCGCCGCAGGATGTGATTGCCTATGCCGCCGGTCTTTTGGGCTTGCCTATTCCGGATGCCATCCCATTTGAACAGGCCGAGATGACACCAATGGCGCGCAGTTTCTATGCCGAAAGCAAGCGGGTGAAAAATGACAGGATCAAGCAGGAGCTGGGTGTGCAGTTGATATATCCAGAATATCGTACCGGTTTGCAGGCGCTGTTGCGCAGCGCTGCCCAGGAATGACCCCACCGCGGAGTCTGAGTGATATTCTGGTGGCGCTGCAACCAGATCCGGACTGTCATGATCCTGTGTCGGTGGATAACGTGCTGACCGAAATCGGCCAAAGGTCTTTTGCGCCTTTTGTGTTGGTGATTGCGGTGCTTCTGGTTTCGCCGCTGTCGGCCATACCCGGCGCGCCGACGCTTGGCGCGACAATGATCATTCTGATTTCGGTGCAATGGCTGACCCGGCGGCCCTATATGTGGTTGCCGAAATTCCTGTTGCGGCGCGAGGTGCCCGGCGCCCGGCTGGCGCGGGCGATCGAGTGGCTGACCCCGATTGCGCATTGGATTGATGCGCGCAGCTACCGGCGTTTGCCGCTGTTGACCACGCCGCCGATGGCCATGCTGACCAAGGTGGTGATCATCGGGGTGGCCTTGGGCTGGCCGGTGCTGGAGCTTTTGCCAATGGTGACCTCTATCGGCGCGCTGACGGTGGCCTTTTTGGCGCTTGGGTTGATGGTGCGCGACGGGGTGCTGGTGATGCTGGGCTACCTGATGGTCGGTGGCACCGCCGGGCTGGTCATCTGGTTGGTCACCCATGTTCAGGGCTGAGCGATTTACAGCGGCTTTGGTTTGATGCCGGTCGGCTCACAGATCCAATCATAGACACCGGCCACCTGTTGCGCCTTTGCGGCCCAGGTGAAATGCTCGAACACCCGGTTGCGGGCGGCGGCGGCCATCGGCGCCAGTGCCGCCGGATCAGAGGCCGCAGTTGTGAGGGCCTCGCGAAACCCCTGAATGATCGCGTCACGCGAACCAATGGGAATGGCAATGCCGGTGTCGGGGGTAATCAACTCGCCCGGGCCGGCGTAATCCACCACCATTGGCACCAGCCCCAGCGCCATCGCCTCTAGCACCACCCCACCGCCAAATTCGCGGATCGACGGAAAGCTCAGCATGTGGCAGCGCGCCGCCACGGTCTGGACCTCCTGATGCGGCAACCATCCGTGAAAGGTGACTGCGGCCTCGGTATTGTCCGCCGCCACCTGGGCCCGCAGGTCGGCCATCATTGGGCCGTCACCAATCAAATCCAAGGTCATCGCGCCGGATTTCAGCAATGGCGCGGCAGCCGCCAACAACATGTCCGGCCCCTTGTAGGGCACCAACCGGCCAATGAAACAGGCGCGCAGAGGGCCGGACCCGGCCTCTGACACCCGAGAGAACCGCGCCGGATCAACGGCGTTTTCGGGCAGGTAGATCACCTTGTCCTGAAATTTCTGCGGGATTTCCGACTGGGTGTGGCGCGATCCGGTCAAAATCGCAGCAGCATGCCGCAGGGTGCTGTGATGCCCCGGCAGATACCGATAGGCGGACCGCAGATAGCTCAGCAACTCGCGCTCGCGCAGACGTTCGGCATTGAACCCTTCGGGCCAGGGCACACCGCCATTCAGCGGCCCCATCATGAACGGCACACCCGCGCGGGCGCAGCGGCGGGCGATCGGGCTGGCCAGCGTCGGCGACAGCGGGGTGACGCGGTGCACCAGGTCGAATTCGCCGCCCTTCAGGGCGGCACCGAACTTGCGCCAGACCAGCCGCTCGAAATGCGGATAGGCCAATGCGTTCAAGGCTTGAAGCGTGGTCCAGCCCTTGCCATCGCCCAGCCGCAGCTTCTCGCCCAGTTTCCACAGCGGTTTTGCCAGGCTGTCACTGTCGATAAAGGTCGCATCCCGACCTTCGACATATCCGGCGCGCAAAATGGCGTCGCGATTGCGCAGATGTGTGACCAGATGCACATCGGCCACATCGCGCAGCGCATCTGCCAGCGACCAGCCGACCAAAGGCACAGACACCCATTCGGGATTGGCGGCCTCTGCGATCACCAGAACACGGCGTTTTGTCATTTGGTCGATTACTCCATCACCGGACGCCAGCGCAGGGCGAACCGGGCCTTTTTCCGTAAATTGCCGTCGCGCATTTTCAATCGCTCACGGCGCAGGGTTTCGGCGTATCCCATCAATGCGCCGGACAACAGCCAGGTCAGCGGTGTCAGGGTGGCATTGGGCACCAGTTCAACCGCATTGATCGCCAGCATCAATGTCAGCGGCCCGATAAAGGGCGAAACATCTTCGGGTTTGCGCGCCAGCATTTCGCGCCAAAGTAGAAAGATCGGCAGGATAAGCAGCCCGAATTCCGCCAGGAACCCGATCCAGCCGAATTGCCCCATGACGATGATCCAGCGCCCGTCGCTGATGGTTTCAACAGACCCCGAAATGTCATTGTATATCAGGTTCCGGCCCCAGCTGCCCCAGCCGAACAGCGGCTTTTCCGCAGCCCGTTCCAGCAGGATGTCTTCGTTGTCCAACCGGAATTTCAAAGAGGCCGCGCGCTCTGTGTCGATGCTGGCCGCCGCGGCCAGTATCCGGTCGCTTGGGATCAGCTCGACCGCTTTCAGCACCGGATAGCCGACGGCGAGGAGCGCCAGAAGCGCCGCGATCTTGATCTGGTTGCGGGCCGAGAAGGACAGCACAACAGGCACCAGAAACAGGGCGAATAACATCGCCCCGAGCGATTTGAACAGGAACAGGCACACGCCCAGCCACATCATGGCGCCCGCATAAAGCAACCGGCGCTTTTGCTCGAACTTCAGCAACGCCACCGCCGAGGTCAGCGCCATCATGATAAAGAATGTCAGCCAGATGCCGTGGTACAGGAACACCGTGGGCCGCCAGCCGCCAAACCGAAAGGTCTGGGTGAAATCATGCTGAAAATAGCCGTAGATCATGATGTTCATCTGTGGCGAAATCCGCACCTCGATCAGGGCGGGCAGGGTATAGGCCAGCCCGGCGGACATCAGCACCACCAGAACCAGACGCTGCGAGGCCGCCTCGACCAGATATTGCCGCGCCAGAACAAAGGGAATGAAGATCAAAACCTGGGTCAGCGACAGCGCAATCGCGTCGGTGATCTGCAATCCGGGTAGATGCAGCGCATCGCCCCAACGCACCATTTCCCCATTGGTGGCCACGGTGGCAATGGGCGACAGGATGAATGTCAGCATCAATAGCTTGCCCGCAAGGCTATCGGGCAAAACCGATTTGCGCAGCCCGTAAAACATGATTGAAAGCACCAGCGCGCTGAGCGCCGGGATCGAATGTTTGCTCAGCGGGGGCAGCAGCGGAAAATCAAAGGCCGCGGGCGTCGGTGGCAACAGCAGAAATCCCGCCACCAATGTCCATAGCAACGCAGGCACCAGTGGCAGCCGGCGAAACAAGAGCACGGTCACCACCGGCCAAAGGGCCAGCATCAGATTTGCCAGGATATTGGGCATCAGGGTCTTTCAGAAGCCATTTTGGGTTTCAATACGCTCTGTCTAGCCAAGGATTGGGGCAGGTTTTGGGCCAAATACGGTCTTTGACCAATCCTAGCGGTGCTGCCGGAAATGGCAAAACACGCCAGCGTCAGCGGGCGACACCCGCCCGGTCGGTTATCTGTGCATGCAGATCGGGCGGGGTTGCAATTGGTGCCGCTACGGCAACTATTCCGAAAGCAGAGGGTTTTTTGGGTTGCGCTTGGTCGGGGGCTTGGTCAGCTTTGGTGCAGGTTAATCAGATAAATTTAGATTCCATTGCCAAGCCGCCGAAAAATAGCATATCTCTGCGATCTGTCGCCGCATGACCCGCTGACGTATTCCGGCGGCAATGCGCGTATTTTCAATGCGTTGCAGGAGCATGTCGGGGATGTCACGCCGCTTGATCCGGGGTGGGGGCGGATTGATTGTTTGCGGCGTTTGATCCTTGCCATGCCAAAAGCCGTGTCCATTCGCCTGCTTTGGCGGGTGCAGTTGGCGCTTTCGTCGCTGATTGCCCCGGCCATTCAAAAACAGCTGGCGCGTGGTCGGTTCGACGTATTGGTCGGGGCCTATTCCTTTCACTCCTTCGCGGCACTGAAACTGCCGCCGGGGGTGTTTTCGGTCTATACGGCGGATGCCACGCCAACCACCTACAAGCGTAGCGTCGTGGGCCAGTCTTTTGACCGCTATCTGCGCATATCCCGATTGCTGGACCCGATGATCATGCGCGTGGAACGGCGGGTATTTCGCAATCTGAATTTGATGATCTGGCCGACGGAATGGCTGAAATCGGGCGCTGATGGGCTGTATGAATTGAAACCCGACCGGTCGATTGTGGTGCCTTGGGGGGGGAATGTGACCGATCCGGTGCCGTCGGACGTGCCACCGGCGCTAAGCCGCGGGACACAGGTGCGGTTTGTTCTGGTCGGGCGTGACTGGTGGGCCAAGGGCGGGCCATTGGTGTTCGAAACCTTGGTGGAACTGCGCGCACGTGGCATCGACGCGGTATTGGATGTGATTGGCGCAACCCCGCCCAGAGAACACATCGCCGATTTCGTCACTGTGCACGGAGTTCTGGATAAATCGCTCCCCAACGAGATGGCGACGTTTGAAGCGGTGATGCGGCGATCGCATTTCCTGTTCCAGCCATCTTTAGAAAGCTATGGTTTTGCTTTCTGCGAGGCATCGGCCTATGGGCTGCCGTCGCTTTGTCTGCGCATTGGCGGGGTGCCGGTGCGTGAAGGGGTGAATGGCCATGCCCTTCCGTATGGCTCGGGGCCAGAAGGGTTTTTGAACCGGATCGAGACCTATCTGGAAAATCCGAAATCCTATGAGGCCCTGCGACGCTCTGCCCGAAAGGAATACGAAGACCGCCTGAACTGGGACGCCTGGGGGCGGCGGGTGGATGCCATCCTGGCCGAACGGGGCAGGTAGAGGGATCTGGCTTCGCTTATCCGGTGGTGGGGCAATGGCGGATGCGCGGTTGCGTCCAGCATGTAAATTCATGATTTGGCGCTAAGTGCGGAACCAATCTGGCCCTATCGTGTCCGGCAGCAAGGCACTAGCCTGCGCCGAAATGGTCGTGCCCGACACATGGCCAGATTTGCCACCAAGAGGATGCCGTCAATGAAAATGACCACCGAAGAGGCCTTTGTGAAGGTGCTTCAACGCCACGGGATCGAACATGCCTTTGGCATCATTGGGTCGGCCTTCATGCCGATTTCCGATCTGTTTCCCAAGGCGGGTATCATGTTCTGGGATTGCGCCCATGAAGGGTCGGGCGGGATGATGGCCGATGGCTATACCCGCGCCAGCGGCAAGATGAGCATGATGATCGCCCAGAATGGCCCCGGCATCACCAATTTCGTGACTGCGGTGAAAACCGCCTATTGGAACCACACGCCGCTGTTGCTGGTGACGCCACAGGCAGCCAACAAATCCATCGGCATGGGGGGATTTCAGGAAGTCGAACAGATGAAACTGTTCGAAGATATGGTTGCCTATCAGGAAGAGGTGCGCGATCCGTCGCGGATTGCCGAAGTGCTGAACCGGGTGATCCTGAACGCCCATCGCGCCAGCGCCCCGGCCCAGATCAACATTCCGCGTGACTACTGGACCCAGGTCATCGACATTGACCTGCCGGAAATCGTGTCGTTTGAACGTCCCGCAGGCGGCGAAGCGGCCATTTCCGAGGCGGCAAAGCTGCTGTCGAGTGCCAAGTTCCCGGTGATCTTGAACGGTGCCGGGGTGGTTCTGGCGGGGGCGATTGATGACTCGATGCAACTGGCTGAACGGCTTTCTGCGCCTGTTTGCGTCGGCTATCAGCACAACGATGCTTTCCCCGGATCACATCCGCTGTTTGCCGGGCCGCTCGGCTATAACGGGTCAAAGGCGGGGATGGAGCTGATTTCCAAGGCCGATGTCGTGCTCTGCCTTGGGACGCGGCTCAATCCGTTTTCGACCCTGCCGGGGTATGGCATCGACTATTGGCCGACGGATGCAAAGATCATTCAGGTCGATATCAACCCGGATCGCATCGGGCTGACGAAAAAGGTTTCGGTCGGCATTGTCGGTGACGCCAAGAAAGTGGCGCAAGGGATTTTGGGGCAACTGGCGGAGGAAGCCGGTGATGCGGGCCGCAAGGAGCGCGAGAACCTGATTATCCAGACCAAATCCGCCTGGGCGCAGCAATTGTCCGGGATGGATCATGAAGACGACGATCCCGGCACGACCTGGAACCAACGCGCCCGCGCCGACAAACCCGACTGGATGAGCCCCCGCATGGCATGGCGCGCGATCCAGAGCGCCCTGCCGCGTGAGGCGATCATTTCCAGCGACATTGGCAACAATTGTGCGATCGGAAATGCCTATCCCAGCTTTGAACGGGGGCGCAAATACCTCGCGCCCGGTCTGTTTGGTCCCTGTGGCTACGGTCTGCCGTCGATCATCGGCGCCAAGATCGGCTGCCCGGATGTGCCGGTCGTCGGCTTTGCCGGTGATGGTGCCTTTGGCATTGCGGTGACGGAACTGACCGCCATTGGCCGTGAGGAATGGCCGCCGGTGACAATGGTGGTGTTCCGCAACTATCAATGGGGCGCGGAAAAGCGCAATTCGACTCTGTGGTACGAAGACAACTTTGTCGGCACCGAGTTGGACGACGGTGTCAGCTATGCCGGAATCGCCCGGGCCTGTGGCCTACAGGGCGTACAGGCCAAGACAATGGAAGAGCTGACCACGGCATTGAACACAGCCGTTGTCGATCAAATGCAGAACGGCAAGACCACATTGATCGAAGCATTGATCAATCAGGAATTGGGTGAACCGTTCCGCCGCGACGCGATGAAAAAACCGGTTGTCGTGGCCGGGATCGACCCTGCGGATATGCGCAAGCAATAGGTTCGGGCGGGGAGATTCCGGCAACGGAATCTGCAAATTTCACCATGAAATTTGCCCCGCCCAACGCAGCCTAACTCAGGGCGATGGTAACGGCGGTGGCGGCAACGATGTCTGCCACGGTCGCGCCCCGGCTCAGATCACACACCGGGCGGCGAAAGCCCTGAAGGAAGGGGCCGATGGCCATCGCCCCGGCCAGTTCCTGTACCAGTTTATAGGCGATATTGCCTGCTTCCAGCGAAGGAAAGATCAACACATTGGCATCCCCCGCACCCATTCCCTTTTTCTCTGCGGTTCGTGGATTAAGCGCGGCATCCGCTTGGATCGGGCCGGTGAAGCCGGTGATCTCTGCGACGTCGCGGATCATGTCAACGCTTGGCCCGCTGCCGCTGTTGCCGGTGGAATATGACAAAAGCGCCACGCGGGCCGGGCCGAGAAGCGCCTCGCAAGAGGCCGCAGAGGCGCGGGCGATCGCCGCCAGCGCGGCGGCATCCGGGGCCACGTTCACCGCGCAATCGGCAAAGATCAACTGGCGTCCGTCGGGGAAAACAATCAGAAAAAACGACGATGGCACTGTCACGCCCTCGGCCAGCCCAATGGCCAGCCCGGCGGCTTCGATCACCTTGGCGGTGGGGCTTGTGGCCCCGGCGACCATGGCGTCGGCCTCGCCTGCGGCCACCATCGCGGCGGCGCGGATCAGGGGGCGGGCCAGCATCCGCCGCGCAATGCCTTCTTTCATGCCGCGATTGGCGACAAGGCTTGCGATCTGGCCATCGGTGATGTCGGCCACGTCCACCGGCACACAAATCCCGTCGTTGCGCAATTGCGCCACGGCCTCGGCTGTGCGCGGATCCTCCAGTTCGGGGAAGACCACCCGCGCCTGTCGTGCGCGTGCTGTGGCAAAAGCCTGTTCCAGAACTGTCATTCCGTTTCCGTCCGTTTCGTTCCCGCCCATTTCGCCCCGGCCCATTTCGCCCCTGTCCTTGTGCTTGCCTGAAAGGAAATCATGATGAGTGATGACGTGAAGATCAACCGTGGCCTCAAGGGGATTTACTTTGAACGCTCCGGTGTCAGCCATATCGACGGTGCCAAGGGCGAGCTGCTCTATCGCGGCTATACGATTCACGATCTGGCGGAACACAGCACCTTTGAAGAGGTGTGTTATCTGCTGATCCATGGTGAGCTGCCGAATGCCGCGCAATTGGCCGATTTCGACGCCGCATTAAAGGCGGCACGGCAGTTGCCAGATGCGGTGTTCGAGGTGATTCAAGCCTGTTCCGGTGGGCATCCAATGGATGTGTTGCGCACCGCCGTGTCGGCACTTGCCGCGCTGGAGGGGGACAGCCGCGAGACCGGCGAAGACGCCTTTCTGCGCAATGGCATTCGGCTGACCAGTCAGGTGCCGATGATCATTGCCGCGCATGAGGCAATTCGCAATGGCCGCACGCCGGTCGCACCTGATCCGACGCTGTCCCATGCCGCCAACTGGCTCTGGATGCTGAAAGGCGAGATGCCCTCGCAGGATGCCGCGCGTTTGGCGGATGTGGATTTCATCCTGCACGCCGAACATGGCGCCAATGCATCAAGCTTTGCCGCGCGTGTGACGGTGGGGACCGAGGCCAATTTGCACGGTGCGATTGTCACGGCCCTGGCCACGCTGGCGGGGCCGGCCCATGGCGGCGCGGCAGAGGACGTGATGAAGATGGTGACGGAAATCGGCAGCCCCGAAAACGCCGCCGCCTATGTCAAAGCCAAACGTGCCGCCCGCGAGGCCGTGACCGGTTTCGGCCATCGGGTGTATCGTGCCGAAGACCCCCGCGCCCGGCACATGCGCGACGGGGTGCGCAAGCTGGGCCAGGAGATGGGCGCGCCGGAATGGTACGAGATCCTTCAGGCGGTGGTAGAGGCGATGAAACCCTATTCACGCCATGGGCTGAACGTGAATGTCGATTTCTATTCCGGCGTGATCTATCAGCTGCACGGGATTCCGATGGATCTTTATGTGCCGATCTTTGCCATCGGGCGGATGCCGGGATGGATTGTGCAATGTCTGGAACAGCAACGCGGCAATATCCTGATCCGGCCCCTGACCCTGTATAACGGCCCGGATCAGCGTGATTACCTGCCTATGTCGCGGCGGGGCTAAGCCCGCCGCCCGGTTGGCTATTTGCCGCCAAACCATTTGTTGATGCGGCTGCCGGTGCCTTTGACCGCGTCGGTGGCGTCGGCGAAGCCTTCTTCGACATCTTCCAGCATCGGATCAATCCGCCGTCTACGGAACCGCAACCAACGCACATAAATGGCCCAGAACACCAGAGCGGCCAGCCCAAGGATCACAATGCTCATCCAGGGAATGATCCTAACATCGGGGCCGTCGACCTGACGCACAGAGACCGCATTGGGATAGATCGACAGGAATTCATTGCGCCAGCCATAGTGGCGAATGGCGACCCATTTCGGATTTTCCGAGGTTGACCGCAGGTCCGCCGCCTCTGTCTGGAGGTTGGCGGTGTCGAATTTGAAATAGGGCGGCCAGCCCCAGCCGGTGTCTTCGTTGCGATAGACCATCGGGCGGCCATTGCTGCGGATTGCCTGAATGAAGAACACGTCGCGGTTCACCTGACCGGTGGCATTGCCGCTATCCGGGCTGGACCAGAAGATCGAGTTTTCGCCAAAATCGACGCGCCGGGTTTCGGTGTCTGAAATCCGGGCGATATCGTGGTGAGGCAAGGTATAGTGGAAGAACGCCGCCACCAGGACCCAGAAGCTCAGGATCAAAAGCCATTTGAGATAGCGCATAACGGGAACCTTCAGTGGAAATTGGTGAAATAGATGACAGCGGCAATCAGGGTGACCGGCACGACATAGACCCCAAGGATCAGCTTGCGCCGCAGAGAACCGTCATAGTCGGTCAGGCCGCTTTTGACAAAGGCCTCTTTGGCGTCGTCGTCGCCCTGCATGCCTTCGGCCTCCCATTCGGCCTCAAGCTTGTCGCGCCGTACCGCGCGGGAATAGAGCGACAGGCAGACATAGACAATCGTCAGCACGACGAAGCCGATGAAAGACAATCTCAAAAAGCCCAACATTGCCTATCTCCTCTTTGCCGCGCCCCAGGGGCCGACCCGTGCGATCAAATCGTCGCGCCCTGACCGCGCGGGGGTGGGGCGCACCGGCTGCACGGGCGGCGTGACCTCATCCATTGCGGCATCATGCCCAAAGAGTGCGGCACGTGCGCCAACCTTGTCCACTTGATACTCGCGCCGGAGGAAATCAACAACATAGGATCGTTTGGTGTCGGACCAGCCGCGATAGAGTTTATAGAACAACTCTTTGTGGCAGATGAACAATTGCCGGATGTCACGCGGGGCCAGTTCGGCCAGCAGCATGTTGACCAGATCGCGGTCCGGGGTGTCCGCCGCCCGAAGAGACAGGAAATAGGCCGGATGATCAGAGGTGATGCGCGGCCATTTGCCCGCGCCCTCGGCCCATTGCACAAGCTTGTTCAACCCGTGATAGGCCTCTGGCAGGTCGGCGGCATGGCGGCGCGCCAGATGACGAATGTCGCGGCGGGTGGCCCCGGTCAGGTCAATCCCGGCATCCTGGGCGGCATCAACCACGATGAAATCCATCTTTTGCCGCAGGATCGCGCCGGCGTCGATGCCGGGGGATTTTACGATGGGTTCGACCAGATCGTTGTAGTCAAAGAATTTGGCAATCCGATTGCGGTCACTCAGGTCAAAGACATATTTGATCGGCAGATCCGTCAGCATGTCTTTGTCGCCGGCCGTGATCAGCGCCGGGTGATCGACCCCGCGAAAGAGATAACAGCCGCCAAAGTGGCTGGTCCAGAAATTGGTCTGGGCGAATTCCATCGTGTCGAGCAGAACGGGATTGCGGATGATGTCGCCGGTGCGCTGGGCGGTGCTGATCATTTTCGCGATCAGCACGTCGTCGAACCAGGCATCCTCGCGGGTCTTGAACTCATCCACCATCTTGGCCAGTCCCTGCGCCTCTTTCAGGGTGCCGCCGGTGGTGTCGGCTTCGACCGTGATCTTGCGGATGTCGAACAGACGGGCGGGGTTGGTGACGGTGAAGACCGAATTCACCAGCTCGCCGGTTACGGCGTCACGGGCCGTAAGGGCAAAGAGCTGGGCCTCATTGGTGGTGATGAACTGCCGCAGGATATTGCGCGAGGTCGAGAAGGTGGCATTGAGCAGCGGCGCGGTTTTCTGGTCAATGGTCAGCAGGATGAACTGCCGGTTGACGCCAGCATGGTTGAGGTATTGCGGATCGCCCAGCTCGTCACCGATTTCGGGCGAAAAGCCGGAAATGTCGATGTGAAAATCGGTGAGCGCCGTCTGTTTGCCGGTAAGGTGGTCAAGCGCACGGTTATAGCGGTCGACCAAAGCGGGGCTGTCGACGCGGATCAGATTGCCAAACATGAGGCCGGATTGGATGAGGCGGTTCATAATTTATTCCGGTCAATAGTGGTTGCAGTTTGTGGATTTCATCCTGAATTGCCTGATTGCCGCATCAGTTTCCGCAATTCGTCAATTGAAAGAGGCGGAAATTTGCGGTGGAGCATTGCGTGGCAGTTTGGACATACGGGCACCAAGTCAACGGTAGGGTCGATGTTTCTTAGGCCTTTTGTCAAAGATACCGGATTGACATGATGGACGTGGATGAACCCAGCTCCGACTGGGCCATACGTCTTCTCAAAATCGATATCGCAGACTTTGCATTGGGTGCCATTTGCTTGCAAGCAAACTTGGCGTGCTTTGGAGTTTCGCTCGATAATACTCACTGTGACTCGTTTTTTTGCGCCTTCTGGATACTTCGAAGCGAGATGTTCAGGAAGTTCATCAGCGAGTAGAGGCACGTATGCTTTCTTGAGAGCGATCCAATCGGCACCGATTTTTATAAGCTCGGCTGCGTGTAGTTCTTCAATGACCTCAGTAATAATGCTCGGCGATTTTTCATAATCCGGATTGCCTTGAACCATGACAAAAAAGACCAGATCGTAGCCTTCGGCTGTAACGAGATCTAATTTCTTGATGGCATCGGAGTATCCGGGTTGTCGTCTACCACGGAAGCGCTCCCAACTCTCGGAGAGAATAACACTAGAAGAATCATTACTTAGGGTATTCCAAGCGCCAAATATCACTCTTTTTTTGCTGTGGTCGACAGCGCACCAACTCCAACGTTGATTGGCATATTCTGCACCAAGTTTTCTAAAAAAAGCAGTTCTACTCAAATGTTCTGCCTCCAATATTCTGAAACAACGGAATATCTTGATTTCCCTTGCTCGTGCTGAGCGCGCCGATCGACCTCACCACACTCAGATGTATTGCGAACAACACGCTGCCGCAGCCCCGGACTTGATCCGGGGCCTCACGTCCAGCCTTGCGATGAGGTCCCGGATCACGTCCGGGACTGCGGAGGGCAAAGATCACCCTTTGGCCTCCAAATACCGCCGTTTCGCTTCTTCCTGCCGCCCATAGTCGCGCACCATGCCCTCAATCGCCACCTCATCCGACTTGTCGGCATAGCGGAATTCGCTGTCGGCGTAGCGGTTGATTTCTTGCAGTACCATTTCCGGCGTGATTGGCACCCGCAGGTCGGCGATCATCGCGCGTTTGGTGTCGTAGTCGCGGAACAGGAACAATTCGGGGTTTTCCATCCATTCATCCGGCAGTTCAAAATCCATCGCCCGCACCTTGACCGCGTCGGTGATGTTCTTGATGGCACGTCCGGTAAAACGTTCGTCGGCCTCCTGAATGGCCTTCAGGTAGGTGCCCATCTTGGCAATCGTGTCCAGATCGCCAACCGTCGATCGCACCCGGTCGAACACCGCCAGCAACCCGGCCTCATGCGGGCGGGAATGCGAGGCGAAGCTGGCGGACACGGCTTTCTTGATTTCCTGCGCGGCAAAGGCTTCGTGATCACCCAGCGGGATGTCGTGGTTTTTGCCCATCAGCAGATGCAGGATGTCGATGTAATCTTCGCGCGTGCGCGGGCCGTCGACCAGAAAACGCGCCCCGGCGCGTTGGCGCAGGGCGTCGTCGACGTTTTCGGGATAGTTCGAGAACATGCCAAAGGTGCAATTGCCGCGCACCACGGTGTTGGCGCCTGCAAAGCTCTCCATCAACACAGCGGTGATTTCGAGCTGCCCGGCGCTCGACTGACGGTCGCCGCGTTTGCCGGCAAGCTGGTCAATGTCGTCGATGGTGCCAAACCCGATCACATTGGGGTCGATGATGTTGTTGATAAACGCCTTGGCGTTCTGGCCCGACTTGCCCTGATAGCTGTCGATATTGTCGGTCGACAGGTTCTGGTAGCGAAAGGGATAGTCGGCCACCTTGCAATAGTCGTTGATCAGGCCGGCCATCATCTGGATCAGCGTCGTCTTGCCCGTCCCCGGTTTGCCATCCCCCATGAAGGTAAAGATGAAGCCGCCCAAATCGGCAAAGGGGTTCAGCTTGCGGGTGAAATCATAGGCCATGAGCATCTTTGACAGCCGCAGCGCCTGATATTTGGCGATATGGTTGCCGACGACTTCGTTCGGTTTCTTGAACGTCATGGTCAGGGTGGTCGATTTCGCCTTGGCCGCCGGGGTAAAGCCGCGAAGGGTCAGGTCGTCGGCCTCGACATGCCAGGTGGCCCCGGTGAAGGGGGCAAGACGGGGGGCAGAGCCCGCGCGCCGGGCGGTTTTGTCCATCACCTGTTCGGCAAAGGCGGTGATCGTGGCGATCAGATGGGCGTCGTCGGGGGCGTGGGCCTCGATATCCTGTTCCAGCTCCCACAGCAGGCCATGCAGGGCGATCTGGCCATTGTCGGTGATCAGTTCGTCGACTTCGCCAATCTCTACCGTGGTTTCAGAGGTATGCGCGGACAGCAGATAGGCGGTGGCATTGGCCCAGGCATGGGCGGTGATCAGCGCCTCGGCGGTCAGAAGCTCGGTGAATTCGGATTTGCGGTTGGCGGGCAGGGCCCCTTGCAGGTTCGCGCGTTTGAGGTCGGCGAGGCCGGTCGCCTCGGCGTAGCTTTCCGCGACGGCCTGCGCGATGGAAATGGCGCGGCGCAGGGCGTGCAGGGTGGTGGCCTGTTGCGGCGAGGTCAGGGCGTCGTCGTCATCCGCGCCCTCGATCGTGGTACGCAGTTGCACGCCGTGTTTGGCCGCGCTGCGACGGGTGGCAAGACCGGGGGTGGTGGAGCGGAACCGACGCGCGCGCGGGATGCCGGGGGACCGCTCTCCGGCGTCGGCCGGAGAATTCTGCACTGCAATGCGGGGCGTGTGGTCAAAGCCGGTCAAAAGCGCGGTGGCGGCCGGGTAATGTTTGCGAATGTCTTCTTCGCGAAGTTCCATCTGGTCGCTGGTTTGGCTCATAATAAAATCTCCTGAACGGCGCGCGGTGAAGGCGCACCCATCGGGTCAATAGGAAAGGACGCGGCCGCCGGGGCTGACCACGAATTTGCGCACATTGGCAAAACCGGGTGGGTTCTTTTCGGCCAGCACCTGAAACGGGCGTTGCGGCAGGATGATGGCGCGGCTGGTTTCGGTCGCACCGGTGTCGATGCCGCGGCCCGAAAATGGGTCAAGCGCGAACACCTCACGCTCGACGGTGGAAAACCATCCGGCGCGCTCTTCCTTTACCCGTTCGCTTTCCAGCATTTCCGAGGTCCAGGCCAGGGTCCAATCCTCGCCCGGGGGGGATTTCGCCTCGGCCAGCACATCGCGGATTGGCCCGGTCTGGCGGGTGAAGGCATGGGAATACATCGGCCCGATGTGAAACCGGCGCAGGCGCTTGGGGTGCAGGTCGTCAAAGCTTTCGTCAAAGCCGCGCGCAATGGTCAGAAGCTTCAGCGCGCCGAGGCTCTGGCCCATCAAATGGCGCTGCACCTCGGGCCAGCGGCGTTCATCCTTGGGCAGGGCGGTTCTGCCGCTGTCGTCCAGTTCCAGCAGATAGATCGTCGGCAGGTTGATCTGGCTGTCATAGACCGCCCAATGAATGCGGTAGCTGCGGCGGTTTTCAAACCCGGACACCCAATCGATGCGCGGGTCCATGCGGGCCCAGAACAGATGCCCGCGCGCCAATTCTTCGTAATACAGCCGCTGGGACAGGGCAAATTGCAGCTTGGTCGGCAGCGCCTTGTCGGTGATGATCTGGCTGATCATCTGATCCTTCAGCGCATTTGCCGACGGCATGTTTTCCAGGTGCTGGTCCGCCTGCTGGGCGTCATTGGCCATGACAAGCAGCTCCTGAAACGCCGGAAAGCCGCTTTCGCTGTCGTCGATGGCCAAAGAGCCAAAGAATTGCCCGGTGTCGCGCCCGACCAGAAGATATTTCATGCTGAGCGCCTTGAACGTATAGGCGATGCCGCGAATGTAGCGCGCAAGAATTTTCACATCGTTGCGGTCAAGACTGCCTTCGGCCTCCATAACACCGGCAACTCGGCCCAAATGGCCGGTGATTGCCTCGAACTTCTGAAAGTAGCGGCGGCTGGCGAAGGTTTCGGTCAGCCCATGGTGTTCGGTGACAACGTCAGTCATGGCATCCTTCTGGATCAAAACGCCTGTACGGCGCGTGACAGGCCGCGCAGGGCCTGAAAAAACCGGTTGCACCCATCCTCGGCACAGCCGTCCGAGAACAGGATCACCCCGAAAATTGCAACCGCCAAAATCAGGCAGATGGTGACAACAGCCCCACGTGACATGCGGGATCAGCCGCCATAGGCGTTGCTGTCATGCTTTTCGACAATCGACGCAAACCGACGAGCAAAGCGTTCGTCGGCCTTGGCCTTGGCCTCCAGCACCTCACGCGCAAACACCATATGATCCTCATGCGATTCCAGCATGTCGGCCATTTTCTGGTTGGTTGCGGTGCCGATGGCGGCCATGGCGGTCTGGGCCTCCTGATCCGTTTTCACGCCGATTTCGTTGATCCGGTGGGCCACGTCCTGTTGCTGGGCGGTTTTCAGCGATTTTGACAGCGCATCATAGAGCACCACACGTTGCTTGGTGTCTGTTTGCAGTTTGTTGATCAGCACCATCTGGGTCGCGGATTGGTTTTGCAGACTGTCGACCCAGGATTTGCCCTTTTCGATATAGCGTTCCAGCGTCTGGCTCTTGGCCAGCTTGACCTGCTCCTGCTGGACCAGATCGTTATAGGCCTTGTTCAGATCGGCGAGCTCGGTTTCCAGCTTGGTACGTGCGGCGGCGTCTTGTTCGACCGCGATCTTGTTTTCGACTTCGATGATCTTGGGATCCATGCCAAGGATCTCGGCCTTCAGGGCCTCCAACTCACCGACGGTGAATTCGCGTTCGTCCAGGGTTTCGGTCAGGTTGGTTTCGACCTTGGATTTCTGTTCGGTCAGGACAGCCAACTGGTTTTCCAGCAGCTTGGTGATGATGTCGGATTTCGAGATCAGATCCTGCAATTTGTCGTCGATATTGGCGGTCTTCATCCGTTCCTGACGCAGCGCATCAGAGCGGTCCTTGGAGAAGAAGCCGACAAAGCTCTCCCAGCCGGTCTTCGACCGCATTTCGTCGAAATCGCGGGAAAAGGCGGCCGTGACATCGTCCAGCCCCATGATCAGCTCGGCGATATTGGCGTTCATGACGCTGGTGTGGTTGTGCACGTCCTGAAGGGTGGCGTTTTCCACGTCAATGTCGGTTTCGATGCCCTGCTTCATCTTTTCGCGGGCGGTGTCGATGCGGCTGGTGATTTCGGAAATCTTGGATTGAGCTTCGGCAACCTGGGTTTGGCTTTCCCGCAGTTGGGCGTCGAAATTGGACATGGAAATTCCCCCTTTTTGCAAATCTTGCAGTGGATATGGGTAATGTTATGCCGGTTTACATCGGCCTGGCTGTGTTTTCTTATAAACTGTGGCAAATGTGTTGGCCAAAGGGAAGGTCAGAATTTCCAGACCCGGGTGTTGGGGGGCTGGCGACATCGGGTTTGGCTGTGGGATGCGTTGGATCGGTGGCGGGCAGTCTCTTCAAACCACAGGATGTATGGCGGGCAGTCCCGCCAAACCGCAGGATAGATGGGGGGCCAGCCCCCCAAACCCCCCGGGATATTTCTGGTCAGATGAAATTGAGATGGCGTCTGTGGTGGCGATAAAGTGCTGTTAGGGGGTGTTGATGCCGCAGTTTCGTCATTGTGAGGTATACATATGGCGGGCTTTGCTTTAGTGGGCACTTTTTCACCTATGGCCCCGACTCGTGATGAGGCGAATTGCCGGGTGCCCCTTTGCAGAACGGTTTCGCGATGAACCAGCCCCTTCTTGATGCGCTTGCCGAGCGTGGTTACGATACATTGACGCCTGTGCAGGAGGCGGTAACCGATCCCGAATTGCATGCTGCGGACCTTTTGGTTTCGGCACAGACCGGGTCGGGCAAGACCGTCGGGTTTGGGTTGGCGATTGGGCCGACCTTGCTGGATGGGGCCACAATGGCCGCACCGGCGGCGGCGCCGCTGGCCTTGATCATTGCGCCAACCCGTGAATTGGCATTCCAGGTGATGCGCGAGTTGGAGTGGCTTTATGCCAAGGCCGGTGCGCGGGTTGTGTCCTGTGTCGGGGGGATGGACACACGGACCGAACGCCGGGCGCTGGAACGGGGCGCGCATATTGTTGTCGGAACGCCCGGTCGTCTGCGCGATCACATCACCCGGGGTGCGCTGGACATGACCAGCCTGCGGGCTGTGGTGCTGGACGAAGCGGACGAGATGCTGGACCTTGGGTTCCGCGAAGATCTTGAATTCATGCTGGGCGCTGCGCCGGAAGACCGGCGGACCTTGCTGTTTTCCGCGACTGTGCCGCCGATGATTGCCAAGCTGGCCAAAGAATATCAACGCGATGCCGTGCGCGTTCAAACCGTGTCCGAGAAAAGCCAGCACGCCGATATCAGCTATCAGGCGCTGCGCGTGGCGCATCAGGATGCTGAAAATGCCATTATCAACGTTTTGCGGTTCCATGAAGCGCAGAACGCGATTGTCTTTGCCAACACGCGGGCAACGGTCAACCGGTTGACTGCGCGTTTGTCGAACCGCGGGTTTTCGGTTGTGTGCCTGTCGGGCGAGTTGAGCCAACAGGAGCGGACCCATGCGCTTCAGGCGATGCGGGACGGTCGGGCGCGGGTTTGTGTGGCGACCGATGTGGCGGCGCGCGGGATTGACCTGCCGAACCTGGAATTGGTGATCCACGCGGAATTGCCGTCGAATGCCGAGAGTCTTTTGCACCGGTCCGGCCGTACCGGTCGCGCCGGGCGCAAGGGGACGTCGGCGTTGATCGTGCCGCCAAAAGTGGTGAAAAAGGCCGAGCGCCTGCTGAAATTCGCCAAGATCACTGCGGAATGGGGGACGGCGCCCAGTTTTGAAGACGTGTTGCAGCGCGATGAAGAGCGGCTGTTGAACGATCCGCAATGGGCGGCAGAGATTGCCCCGGATGAAGCGGATTTTGCGGCGCGTCTGTTGGATTTGCATTCGCCGGAAACGATTGCGGCGGCCTATCTGCGGCTTTACCGGGCGCGCAATTCTGCGCCAGAGGAATTGGCCGCACCGGATGCCCGTCCCGAACGCAAAGAGCGCAAGCCCTTTGGGCCGAGCGCCTGGTTTGCGCTGTCGGTGGGCCGGGATGACCGGGCCGAGCCGCGTTGGATTTTGCCGTTGCTGTGCCGGGCCGGTGGTCTGGACAAGGATGCCATTGGTGCAATCCGGGTGCAGCAGAGCGAGACTTTTGTGGAGCTGACCGAGGCCAGCGCGTCGGGGTTCTTGTCGAAACTGGGTGAAAACGGTGTGCTGGAGGATGGTGTGACCGTGCGCCGGTTTGAGGGCACGCCGGGTTTTGCCCGTCAGTCAGAGTCCGCTCCGTCGCGCAAACCCGCGCATAAGGCGCCTTACAAAGGCGACAAACGCGGGTCCGACAAACCCCGTGGTCCCGCGCCAGAGCGCCATCAGTCTGGTGCAGAAAGCCGCGCGCCGAAACCGGCCCCCAAGCCGAAACCCGCCCCGGTCGATCCAGAGGTGCATGCGCCGGCGAAACCGCGTAGCAAGCCCGCAGGGAAACCTGTGGCGAAGCATGATGGTGACGGTGCCAAGCGTGGTTTCGACAAGCCGGGCAAACCAGCGCACAAGGGCGGCGGCAAGCCCGGTGGAAAATTTGGCGGTAAACCGGCAGGCAAACCCGGTGGCGGCAAGCCGTCCGGTGGCAAGCCATCGGGCAGCAAGCCGGCAGGACCGCGACCCGGGGCCTCTGATACCTCGAAGCGATTTGCCCCCCCCAAGGGCGCAGGGCGCGGCAAGCCTGGCAAACGGACGGGCAATGGCATGCAGTCGCCGACGCGGCGCAAGCCCTGAGATATGGCTGGGGGCCAGCCCCCCGGCCTTTGGCCGTCCCCCGGGATATTTTTGAACAGAAGAAGTCCCCCAGACATTCAGGGGGGGGGCATTCAGCCATCAATAAGAGATAATCCGGCGGCAAGCGCGGCAATCAAGGCGCGGCGCCGGTGCCGCAGCGGGAAACGTTTCGGCGGTGCGGCAAAGGTGGTCGGATAGGGGGTGTCGGGGCGTTTGCCCTGGACCAGATCCGCCAGAAGTTTGCCGCCATAGGTGCCCATCGCCAGGCCGTTGCCATGATAGGCGAGGCTGGCAAAGGCGCCGGGCATGTCCGGGATCGGCCCGACAAAGGGCGTTCGATTGCGCGCCAGACAGACCAGGCCAGACCAGAAGTGCGGGCGTTCCACCGCGGCCCAGGCAGGGAACATTGTTTCGAAATCGCGATGGATTCTGGCCCGCAGGCGCGCGTTGCTGCGCGGGGTGGCATAGACGCCGCCGCGCATCCCGAACAGAAAACGATTGTCGGGCAGAAGCCGAAAGTAATGCAGCAGGCTGCGGGTGTCATAGGCCATTTGTCGGCTGGTCCAGCCCTGCGCGGCTAGTTCGGTTTGGGTCAGGGGCCGGGTGGCGATGATGTTGGATTGCAGTGGCAGATAACGGGCGCGCAGCCAGTCGGGGATATCCTCGCTTGAGTAGCCATTGGTGGCGAGGATCAGTTTTTTGGCGTGGAGCTGCCCGCCGGGGGTGGTCAAGGTGAAGCCGCCGTTTCGGGTGATCGCGGTCACCGGGGAGCTGTCATGCAGGATGGCACCGGCGTCTTTGGCCGCGTCAGCCAGACCATGGACATATTTTCCGGGGTTGAGCGCAAAGCCAAGCGGGATGGTCATTCCTCCGTGGAACGGGCCGCTTATCCCCAGCGCGGTCAGGTCGGTTGCGTCATGCAGGATGGGCGTGATTGCGTAATCCTGCGTGATGTTGGGCAGTTCATGGCGCAGCGCGGCCATGTGGCGCGGGCGATGCGCAAGGATGGTTTCGCCTTCTGAATGGCGATCCGCCGCGATACCATGGTCGTCCAGCAGGTCGCCAACCAGTGCAATGGCGGCTTTTTCGGCGTCGCGTAGGCTTTGGCGGCCATCGGGCCCGTATTTGCGTTGCAATTCGCCATTGCTGACCATGCTGCTGCCAAGACAGCAGAAGCCGCCATTGCGCCCGGAGGCGCCCCAGCCGACGTGCTTGGCCTCTAACACTGTGGCGCCAATCCCGGCCTGTGCCAGATGCAATGCGGCGGACAATCCGGTGAAGCCGCCCCCGATAATGGCGACCTCTGTGGCTGCTGTGTCTTGCAGGGGCGGGTTTGGCGCAACGTCCCTGCGCCAAAGGCAATCCTGAACCGCAGCGTCGGAATAGGCCCAATCTTCGTAGATGCGGCGCATCAGCTGGTGCGCATTGCGGCGCGTTCTTCGGCCTGTTGCCGGGTGCTGGCGCGTTTTGATGCCAGAGATGCGGTGATGACCCCGACGGTCACAATGGCGATCATGATGGTCGACAGCGCGTTGATTTCCGGGCTGACGCCCAGACGCACGGCCGAGAAGATCTTGATCGGCAGGGTGGTCGCCGACGGCCCGGCGGTGAAGGACGCAATCACCAGATCATCCAACGACAGGGTAAAGGCGAGAAGCCAGCCGGAAATCACCGCAGGCGCAATGATCGGCAGGGTGACAAGGCGAAAGGCGTCAAACGGCGTACAGCCGAGGTCCAGCGCGGCCTCTTCCAGCGATTGGTCAAAACTGACCAAACGTGACGACACCACAACCGAGACATAGCACATCGAAAACGTGGTATGCGCCAGAATGATGGTCACAATGCCCCGGTCCAGCCCGATGCCGATGAACAACAGCAACAGCGACAGGCCGGTGATCACCTCTGGCATCACCAGCGGCGCATAGATCATGCCGGAAAACAGCGTGCGCCCGGCAAAACGCCCGGCCCGCACCAGTACCAGTGCCGCCATCGTGCCCAGAACCGTGGCGATGGTCGAGCTGACCACGGCAACCCGGATCGTGACCCATGCGGCGTCGAGGAAGGCCTCGTTCTGCAACAATTCGCCGTACCATTTGGTGGAAAACCCGGCCCAGACCGTCACCAGTTTGGATTCGTTAAACGAATAGATCACCAGAATGATCATCGGCAGGTAGAGAAAGGCAAACCCCAGCGTCAGCGAGACCACATTGAAAGCGGAAAAACGTCTCATCCTTCGGCCTCGCGCTGTTTTTGTTCATTACGCTGGAACAGGATGATTGGCACAATCAGGATCAGCAGCAGGATCACCGCCACGGCGCTGGCCACCGGCCAATCGCGGTTGTTGAAGAATTCCTCAAACAACACTTTGCCGATCATCAATGTGCCAGACCCGCCCAGCAATGACGGGATCACGAATTCGCCGACCACCGGGATAAAGACAAGGAAACAGCCCGCGATGATGCCCTGTTTCGACAGGGGGACCGTGACCAGCCAGAATGCGGTCAGACGCGAACAGCCGAGGTCTTCGGCCGCCTCCAGCAGGCTGTCATCCATCTTTTCTAGCGCGGAATAGATCGGCAGGATCATGAACGGCAGGTAGGTATAGACAATGCCGATATAGACGGCGGTATTGGTGTTGAGGATCACCAGAGGCTCGGAAATCAGCCCGGTCCACAACAAAAAGGCGTTCAACAGCCCCTCGTTCGACAGGATGCCCATCCACGCATAGACCCGGATCAGGAAGGAGGTCCAGAATGGCAGGATCACCAGCATCAGCAGCGTGGGCCGCCATTCCGGCGCGGCACGTGCCATGGCATAGGCCATGGGATACCCCGCCAAGAGGGTGAGCACCGTCGCGATAAAGGCGATCTTGACGGACGACAGATAAGCCTTCCAGTACAGCGCGTCTTCGGTCAACCAGATATAGTTTTCCATGTCGAGCTGGGACAGGAAGGCGCGCACCGCGGCCCAGCCACCCGCCAGATCAAGCGTCGGGGTGTAAGGCGGGATTGCGATCGCTGTGTCCGAGAGCGAGATCTTGAACACGATCAGGAAAGGCACAAGGAACAGCGCCAGAAGCCAGAGATAGGGCACGGCAATCAGGGTCAGGCGGCGCATCCCCTCAACCCTCCAACATCACGGCGGCGGTGTCTGTCCAGCTGAGCCAGACCGGGTCTTCCCATGTCAGCGTCCGGCGCGACAGGCGGCGGGTGTTGGCGGTCTGGGCCTTCATCATCCGCCCGCCGGGCAGTTCGACGTGATAGGTCGAGATATTGCCGAGATAAGCGATGTCGATGATCTTGCCCGCGATCTTGTTTCTTGCGTCCGGCTCATCGGTGCTGATCGCCACCTTTTCCGGGCGCATCGCCAGAAAACAGCGTTGGCCATTGGCAAAGTCGCGGGTTGATTTGGCGTGAAAGGCCGACTGGCCCTCGGCCCATGCGATGTCATACCCGGCGCTGCCGGGGGTTGCGGTGCCTTCGATAATGTTCACATCGCCAATGAAATCCGCGACATAGACCGAATTCGGCTGTTCATAGATGTCGGCGGGGGTGGCGACCTGCACAATCCGGCCCTCGTCCATCACCGCAACGCGGGAGGCCACGGTCATCGCCTCTTCCTGATCATGGGTGACAATCACGAAGGTTGTGCCGGTCTTTTCCTGAATATCCATCAGCTCGAACTGGGTTTGCTGGCGCAATTTGGCGTCCAGCGCGCCCAAAGGTTCGTCCAGCAACAACAGTTTCGGCGCTTTGGCCAATGACCGGGCCAACGCGACACGTTGCCGTTGGCCGCCGGAAATCTGATGCGGTTTGCGGGCGCCAAAGCGTTCCAGCTTGGTCAGGCGCAGCATTTCGGCGACGCGCGCCGCGATTTCGTCCTTCGGTTTGCCTTCGCGTTTCAGGCCAAAGGCAATGTTGTCCGCCACGGTCAGATGCGGGAACAGCGCATAGGATTGGAACATCATGTTCACCGCGCGTTTGTTCGGCGGGATATTGGCGACGTCCTGCCCGGCGATCAGGATCTGGCCATCCGTGGGGGTTTCAAACCCTGCCAACATGCGCATCATCGTCGTCTTGCCACAGCCCGACGGGCCGAGCAGCGCAAAGAATTCCTTCGCGTAGATGTCCTGGGTCAGGTTGTCGATTGCGGTGAAATCGCCGAACCGTTTGGTGACATTGCGGAACTGGATCAGCGGTTTTTCATCCGGATCGTTCCAGGGGGCAAAGACAGATTCAGCCATGTACGCTCCTGCAAAGGCAAACGCCCGCACCGGGGTGGCGCGGGCGTGAAAAGTGGATCAGGTGCCGGACTTGATCTTGGTCCAGAGCCGGGTGACCACACGTTGAACCTTGGCCGGATATGGCGTGGTGGTATAGGTGTTGTCCATTGCTTCGGGCGTTGGATAGATCGCCGGATCGGTGATCACATCCTCTTCGAGGAACTCCTGCGAGGCCTTGTTGCCGTTGGCGTAGTAGACATAGTTCGACGCGGCGGCCATGTTTTCGGCGTCCATGATGAAGTTCAGGAACGTCAGCGCGCCTTCGGGGTTGGGCGCGTCGACCGGAATGGCCATCATGTCGAACCACATCTGCGCGCCTTCGCTGGGGGCGAAGTAGCCGATTTCGACGCCATTGTCGGCCTCGGCGGCGCGGTCACGCGATTGCAGCACATCGCCGGACCAGCCGACCGCAACACAGATGTCGCCATTGGCCAGACCGTTGACGTATTCCGACGAATGGAACTTCTGGATATAGTCGCGCACCGGCGCAAAGACCGCTTCGGCCTTGGCAATCACCTCCGGGTCATGGCTGTCGGGGTCTTCGCCGATATAGTTCAGCGCGGCGGGGATCATTTCCGCAGGCGCATCGAGGAAATGCACGCCGCAATCGGCCAGCTTTTCCATATTCTCGGCCTTGAACACCAAATCCCAGCTATCCACCGGGGCGTCTTCGCCCAGGATTTCGCGGACCTTGCCAAGGTTCACACCCAGACCCGTGGTGCCCCACATATAGTTGATGGCATGGGCGTTATCGGGGTCATATTTCGCGGTGCGATCCGAAATCACATCCCACATGTTGCCAATGTTGGGCAGTTTGGATTTGTCCAAAGGCTGGAACGCGCCGGCCTGAATCTGGCGTTGCAGGAAGGTGCCGGTTGGTACCACAACGTCATAGCCCGACCCACCGGCCAGCATCTTGGTTTCCAGAACCTCGTTGCTGTCAAACACGTCATAGATCAGTTCGATGCCGGTTTCGGCCTCGAATTTTTCCAGCAGTGCTTCGTCGATGTAGTCGGACCAGTTATAGACCCGGACCTCTTCCGCTGCCGCCATGCCGGCGCTGAGGGCCAGCGCAGCGGTGCAAATCATCAGAGAATTCTTCATTTTCGGCTCCCGTGGGGTTCATGACGGTCATTTGTGCTTGCCGCCTTGGCCCGATTTGATCAAATTATGCCTTACCTGGCAATATGGAAATGCTTCCACGGGCAGGGTAAAGTCGCAAGACCCCATCGAGAGGCGAAAAATCAGGCAGATGACCGAGATCGCGAAACAGCCCGCTGAAACCATGCTGCCCGTGCATGAACAGGTCTATCGCCGCGTGCGTGATTTGTTGCTGTTTGGGGAATTGCCGCCCGGTGCGCCGGTGACAATCCAGGGGCTGACCGAGGGTCTCGATGTGGGCATGACCCCGGTGCGCGAAGCAATCCGGCGATTGACCGCCGAGGGCGCGCTGAGCTTTCAGGGCAATCGCCGGGTGTCGGTGCCGGTGCTGGACGCCGGGGCCATTAGCGAGTTGATCCATGCCCGCGTGGCAATAGAGCCAGAGTTGACGCGCCGGGCCTGTCTGGTTGCGACCTCGGGCGATATTGCGGCCTTGGCGGCGATTGACGATCGGTTGGATCTGGCCATCTCTCAGGGGGATGTGCGCGGATATCTGGAACAGAACTATCGCTTTCATCTGCATCTTTATGGATTGGCGCAGGCCCCGATCCTTCAGGAATTGGCCGAGGGGCTGTGGCTTCGATTCGGGCCATCGCTGCGGGTGGTCTGTGGTCGGTATGGCACCCAGAATTTGCCGGATCAGCACAAGGCGATCCTGACCGCGATGGCGCAGGGCGATGCCTCTGCCGCGGCAAAAGCCATGGAAGAAGATGTGCGTCAGGGCATCGCACAGATTCTGGAGACGCTGGCATAAGCTTGCTTGCGGGGGCGCTGCGTGCTGATTCGATTGACAGCGCATAATTTGATCATATTCTGCGGCAAAGAGTGTTGCGCGCAAGGAACCCCGCCATGAACATGATCACCAATCACCCGCCGACCGAAGAGCTTCAGGCGCTGGACGCCGCCCATCACATGCATCCCTTTACTGCGGGTGGCGCGTTGGCCGAAAAAGGCGCACGTGTGATGACCCGTGCAAATGGCATCTGGATCACCGACAGCGAAGGTCGGGAAATTCTGGATGCCATGGCCGGGCTTTGGTGTGTGAATATCGGCTATGGCCGCGACAGCCTGGCCGATGTGGCCGCACGGCAAATGCGCGAATTGCCGTATTACAACACGTTTTTCCAGACCACCCATGTGCCCGCGATTGCGCTGGCGAAAAAGATTGCCGAACTGGCGCCGGGTGATCTGAACCATGTGTTTTTTGCCGGGTCCGGGTCCGAGGCAAATGACACCAACATTCGTATGGTGCGCCATTACTGGGCCATGAAGGGCCAGCCAGAGCGCAATATCATCATCAGCCGCAAGAACGCCTATCACGGCTCGACCGTTGGATCGGGGTCGCTTGGCGGGATGTCGGGAATGCATGCCCAGGGCGGTCTGCCGATCCCGGACATTCACCACATCAATCAGCCGAATTGGTGGGCCGAAGGCGGCGACATGGACCCAGAGGCATTTGGGCTGGCCCGCGCACAGGAGCTGGAGACCGCGATACTGGAGCTTGGCCCCGAGCGGGTAGGTGCCTTTATCGGCGAACCGGTGCAGGGCGCAGGCGGTGTGATTGTCGCCCCGGACAGCTATTGGCCGGAAATCCAGCGGATTTGCGACAAATACGGTATTCTATTGATCGCGGATGAGGTGATCTGTGGCTTTGGCCGCACCGGCAATTGGTTCGGGTCGCAGACCGTCGGCATCACCCCCCACATCATGACCATCGCCAAGGGGCTGTCGTCGGGCTATGCGCCGATTGGCGGCTCTGTTGTGTGTGACGAGGTGGCGAATGTGATCGCACAGGGCGAGTTCAACCACGGCTATACCTATTCCGGGCATCCGGTGGCCGCGGCGGTCGCCTTGGAAAACCTGCGCATTCTGGAGGATGAAAAGGTCGTCGAACATGTGCGTGACGTCGCTGGCCCCTATCTGAAAAAGAAATGGGAGGCATTGGCCGATCATCCGCTGGTGGGCGAGGCAAAGATTTCCGGCCTGATGGCGTCGATTGCCCTGACCCCGAACAAGGCGACCCGCGCCAAATTCGCCGCCGAAGCGGGCACAGTGGGCTGGGTCTGTCGCGACATCTGTTTCGGTAATGATCTGATCATGCGGCATGTCGGGGACCGGATGATTGTCTCGCCGCCTTTGGTCATCACCCCGGAAGAGATCGACATCTTGATCGAACGGGCCACGCGGTCGCTGGATCAGGCGTTCGACAAGATCAAGGCGCAGGGGCTCTACGTCGCGGCCTGATTGCCGCAACGGATTTTCGGCCCTTATTCATTGCGTGATTCATGGCGTGCGCGTTTGTGCTTTGCGCGCACCGCTATGTCACGGTTGTGTATGGACCCTTTTAACCGGGGCGGCACTGCTGTATCAGGCGCACATTTGAACCGAAGTCGAAGGAAAAGGAACCTATGGGGTATCGAATCGTCGTCGCAGGCGCCACTGGCAACGTGGGCCGCGAAATGCTCAACATCCTCGCCGAACGGGAATTCCCGGTTGACGAAATCGCAGCACTGGCCAGCCGCCGGTCGCTGGGCACAGAGGTGAGCTTTGGCGACAAGACGCTCAAGACGAAGGATATCGAAGGTTTCGATTTTTCCGGCTGGGACATGGCGCTGTTTGCCATCGGCTCTGAGGCCACCAAGAAATATGCGCCCATCGCGGCGGCTGCGGGCTGTGTGGTGATCGACAATTCGTCGCTGTATCGCTACGACCCGGATGTGCCTTTGATCGTGCCAGAGGTGAATGCCGATGACATCGTGGGCTATTCGAAAAAGAACATCATCGCCAATCCGAATTGTTCGACCGCACAGATGGTTGTGGCGTTGAAGCCGCTGCATGACCGTGCGCGGATCAAACGGGTTGTGGTCAGCACCTATCAATCGGTGTCCGGCGCGGGCAAGGACGGCATTGACGAGCTGTGGGACCAGACCAAAGCGGTCTATAACCCGACCGACGACAAGCCGGCCCGGCAGTTCACCAAGCAAATCGCATTCAACGTCATTCCCCATATCGACGTCTTCATGGAAGACGGATCGACCAAAGAGGAATGGAAAATGGTGGCCGAGACCAAAAAGATCGTCGATCCGGCGATCAAGGTCACCGCGACCTGTGTGCGGGTGCCGGTGTTTGTCGGCCACTCAGAAGCGCTGAACATCGAATTCGAGGAATTCCTCGATGAAGATGAGGCACGTGACATCCTGCGGGAAGCGCCGGGAATCATGGTGATCGACAAACGCGAAGACGGCGGATACGTCACCCCGGTGGAATGTGTGGGCGACTTTGCGACATTTATCAGCCGCATTCGTCAGGATTCGACCATCGAAAACGGTCTGAATCTGTGGTGCGTCAGTGACAATCTGCGCAAAGGTGCGGCGCTGAACGCGGTGCAAATCGCCGAAACACTGGGCAACCGGGTGTTGAAAAAAGGGTGACGCCTTCTTCGTGTTACGACGTTTTCAGAGCCGCCTTCGGGCGGCTCTTTTTGTGTTTGGCGGTGCGATGCCATCCCCGGTTTGCGGTGTGGTTTCCAGCACCCGATCGACCAGATGGCGGTGGGCGTGACCGGGGAATGGGGCCTTGAATCGGCGCATCAAGGTGGCATAGCTGGCGCCCAGTTCCGAGGCTTTGCACAGTCGGACCCCTTCGGGGAAATTGTACATCGCAAGGCCGCCGCCCGCCTCGCGCAGATCGTAACCTTTTGATTTCAATTTATTTTGCAGATCCAGCCAGTTTTTCGCCGCGGCCATGTCCGCCGCGAGGAGCGCACGCAAGGGCGTGAGGAGCCGCTCATCCGCCCTGACAGGCGTCTTCGCATTTCGGCGCACGCGTCGCAATTCGGCGGCCAGCGCATCGCGCACGACTTGCCCGACCGTGATATCCCGCTCACGGGCCAGATGTTCTGTCGCCCGCAAAAGCGGGGTGTCAATCTTCATATGGATTTGTTGCCACCGCATGCGGCCCAGATTTGCGCAACTTGGTAAACCATCGGTAAACGCACGGTCGATTGATGTCGCATTCACGGCGCTGAAATAAAGTGTTGCCCGTCGCAAACATTACGCAATATCTGAAAAATGTGGCCGCGTTTCTGACGCATTTTCATGGAAACCTTGATGGATCAAAGGTTCGTGGAACGGAGTTAAGGACATGATACACCACCAGGATTTCATCGCAGTATCCGGCCCGTCACAGACACGCTGGCGCGGTGCACAACCCAGCAATCGGCTGGATTGTGAAACCGGGGTCTTGTTGCGGTCGCTGTTGCAGCCGGTCTTTCAGCAAGCCACCAGCTGGGCCAATCTGCGGCGCAAACTGGCGCGCAAGGGCTTTGGGCTTGGGTTTCACAAGGGCCGGTTGGTGTTGACCGATTCAGACAGCGGCGAACGTATTTGTTCCTGCAAATTTCTCGGTCATCCGTTGCAGTCGCTGTCGCGCCGCTTGGGGCGGGCGCGGGTTCTGGCGTCGCATGACGGAACCGGGCAGGGCACGATTCTGGCCTGAAAGGCCGCTCAGACCCAAATTCCGGCCCGAGACTTGCAAGAGCCTCAGGCCCAGTCGCCCCAAGTTGGCCAAGGCCAACCGGGAGCGTAACCTGTTATCCCACCGGGCGGAATTGATCCGACGCCGGTAGATATTCTTCCAGAGCGCCTTCGCCGATCCCGGTCCAAAGCCCATGCAGGGACAGTTCGCCACTGTCGACCCTGCTTGACACAAACGGGAAGGTCATCAGGTTCTCAAGCGAGATCACAACCGATCGTTTTTCCAGAGCGCGCGATTGTTGTTCGCCTTTTTCCAGATCTTTGATCGCTTCATACCCGGGGCGCAGAATATCCATCCAGCGTCCAACAAAGCTGTCCGGGCGATCAAGCTCGGGCGCGTGGCCGTCGCACATGTCGATACATCCTTGCACGCCGCCACATTGCGAATGCCCCAGAACAATCAAATGCGCGACATTCAGCGCCGTAACCGCATATTCCACCGCAGCGGATGTGCCGTGATGGTCGCCGTCGGGCGCGTAGGGCGGGATCAGATTGGCGATATTGCGGTGAATGAAAAATTCCCCGGTGTCGGCGCCAAAAATGGATGTCACATGCACCCGGCTGTCGCAGCAGGACACCACCATCGCACGTGGTCGCTGACCCTCTGTCGCAAGACGTTTATACCATGCGGCATTTTCGGCGTAATCTGTGGCCTTCCAGCCCTGGTAACGTTGCACCAGGTATTTCGGCAATGGTTTGGCATGTAGCATCGGCGGACTCCCGTCTGTGTCTGGTCGCTGCGGCAGGTCTGACACTGGTAAATAGGCGCAAACTTCTACGAATTCGAGCAATATTATGCTTCTGCGGCAAGGTTTCGCAAACTCTTTGCCATCATGGTGCACCCAAGCTGTGGGGGCTGTGAGGAAAGGTGAGAATTTGGAACAGGTGCGCATGTTAGCATATGAAGAAGGCGTTCGGTTGGATCAGGACCGAATTCAGGAACTTTACCGGCAAATGGGCAATGAAGGGGCCGAAGATGTGGTTTGCCGCGCGTTGGAGGAAATTGCGGTGCGCATGTCCTATGCGAATAAGCTGCACAAGCGCGGCGAATTGGCGGATCTGCGCAAATGTCTGCGGTCATTGGCAAAAATCGCGGAACAGGTTGGCATGATGGATCTGGCACATGTGGCACGCGATGTGTGTACCTGTGTGGATCAGGCCGATCCTGTGGCATTGGCCGCGACCCTGTCACGCTTGGCGCGCACCGGTGAACGATCGCTGAGCGCGATTTGGGAGATGCAGGAATTCCTGATGTAGGCCGGATATGAACCGGGGGCTGGGAATGCCGGCATCTGGGCCTTGCGGGCGCTGACAGAACGACTAGGGTTTTTGGCAAACATATGTCCGGAGACTTTTCATGCTGTCGCACCCCGACCTGACCTTTGCCGAACCCGGCACGCCGTCCATTCCTTTGGCTTTGCTGACTGCCGAGGCGTTTGACGGCTGGAAGCTGGCGCAGGACGCCGGCGCGCGCAGCTGGGCCGAGACCGGCGGATTTGTGGCCGGACCCGGCCAGGTGCTGTTGTTTCCCGGTGAAAACGGCGGGGCCAAGGCCGCATTGGGTGGGGTTGGTACGGCGCAGGATCGCGCGCGTGGGCGTTTTGCCCTTGCTGCCGTGGCGCAAAACCTGCCTGCGGGCACCTATCACATCGAAAGCGGACTGCCGCAGGCCATCGAAGACATCGAAGCCGAATTGCTCGGCTGGCTGTTAAGCAATTATCGGTTTGAAAAATACAAGAAAACCGGCAAGGCTGCGGTGCGATTGATCGCACCCGAAGGCGTGGATGTCGCCCGAATCGAGGCGATTGCCGCAGGCGAGGCGCTGACCCGTGATCTGATCAACACCCCGGCGAATGATATGACGCCGGATGGGCTTCAGTCGGCGGCCGCTGCTCTGGCTGCCGAGTTTGATGCGGGGTGCGACGTGATCAGCGGCACAGAGTTGTTGGCACAGAATTTCCCGATGATTCACACGGTGGGCCGGGCATCGGATTGTCCGCCGCGGTTGATTGACATGCATTGGGGCACTGAGGGGCCGAAATTGACCCTGGTGGGCAAAGGGGTGTGTTTCGATACCGGCGGGCTGAACCTGAAACCCGGTGCCTCCATGGGGCTGATGAAAAAGGACATGGGCGGCGCGGCCACGGTCCTTGGGCTGGCCCGGATGATCATGGCGCTGAAGCTGCCCTTGCAATTGCGGGTGTTGATCCCGGCGGTGGAAAATTCGGTGTCTGCGGGGGCGTTTCGGCCCGGTGACATCCTGACGTCGCGAAAAGGTCTGACCGTTGAAATCAACAATACCGACGCCGAAGGGCGCTTGGTGTTGGCCGATGCGCTGGCGCTTGCGGTCGAGGAGCCCACGGATTTGGTGATCTCCATGGCCACCCTGACCGGTGCGGCGCGGGTGGCGGTGGGGCCGGATCTGTCGCCGTTCTTCAGCGATGATGCCACGGCAGGGGCGCTGGAACCTGCGGGACGCCGGGCGCATGACCCGCTTTGGCGGATGCCATTCTGGGACCCATACGAAACGATGATCGAACCGGGGATCGCCGATCTCGACAATGCGCCAAAAGGCGGGTTTGCCGGGGCGATCACCGCCGCATTGTTCCTGCGCCGGTTTGTCGACAGCGAAACACGCTATGCGCATTTCGACATTTATGGCTGGCAGCCTGATGCCAAACCCGCCCGCCCCAAGGGCGGCGTCGGCATGGGCGCACGTGCAATTCTGGCGGCATTGCCCGAGCTTCTGGCGCTGGAGGGCTAGGCCGTGACCAGCGACAAACGGGTTGTGAAATCCAACGGCCGGGTGGCGCATTCCTCGCTCATGGGGCGTGTCGCGGCCGAAGAGTTCACCGATGGTGAAAGCTGGCAGGTGGTCGCGGGCAAGGCGATCATCAGCGATGCGGCGGGGATCAAACGGGAACGGGAGTTGATCCAGGGTGAGAGCTTCCGCGTGCTTGAGGTGCGGGATCGCATGGCCTTTGGCTATAGCGAGACCAATGGATATGTCGGTTATGTCGACACGCTTGCCTTGGCGCAGGGGATGCCAGAGCCGACCCATCGCGTCGCGGCGCGCATGACCTATTCCAAGGCGGCACCGGATCTGAAGGCCCGTAACGAGGTTGCGCATCTGTCACATGGCGCGCGGGTCGCGGTTCAGGGCCGCAGCGGTGACTGGACCGAGATCGCGACCCATTCCGGGGACGAGGGCGGGCCAGCCACGGTCTGGGTGCCGACCCAGCATCTTGTACCGCTTGACCATATCGAAGATGACCCGGTGTCGGTGGCCGAAATCTTTCTCGGCACGCCGTATCTTTGGGGCGGGAATACGTCTTTTGGGCTGGATTGTTCCGGTCTGGTCCAGGCGGCGCTGACAAGCTGTGGCTATGACTGCCCCGGCGATTCCGATCTGCAAGAGGATGTTCTGGGCATCAGCCTGCCGCAACATGTGCCCCTGCAACGGGGCGATCTGTTGTTCTGGCCGGGGCATGTCGGCATGGTTGCGTCAGAGCAGATGTTTCTGCATGCCAACGCCCATCACATGGCGGTGGCCTATGAGCCGTTGACCGAGGTGTTTGCGCGCATTGGTCGGCGGGGGGCCGATTCCGTGCGCCGCCGGGTGCGGCTCGACCCTGCCGCGCGAAAGCTGCAATAGCAGCTGGCGGCAATCGGCGCGCCCGGTATCAGAGTTTGCTGTCGACAGCGCGCAGCTGGCGGGCGCGGGTCAGGATCGCATCCTCGATCGCGCGGGCGGTATCGGCGCTGACCGGACCAGAGCGGGTTTGCAACGCCAGGTTCAAAGACCGGGCATCAAGCGCGGGATCCTTGACAAAAATCGTTGCACGATAGGCGCGTCCGCCACCGGGCGGGGTGCCGTAACCGGTCACAATCACACCGGTAAAGGGATCAACCGATTCTACCGGCAGGAAATCCAGCACCTCAAGCGAGGCGTTCCAGATGTACTTGTTCACCCGCCCGACACGTGCGCGATCCTGTGGACCGGCAAAGAAATCCCAGATGGTCGAACGTGGGCGGCCCCGATCCCCATAGATCTCCTCGTCGAGGATTTCGTTCGGGTCACGACCTGGCTGGAACTTTGTGCTACAGGCCGTCAGCGCAAAAGTGGCCGCAGCCAGAAGAATCACGGCTTTTCTGGAAATGGCGGTCATAAACTGGCTCCTGCCCGGTCGTATTTGTTCGGTTCAATGCCTTCAATACAATCCGAGACCCGCAACGACAAGATCCTCATTTATTGTTTGGATTCCGTGGCCTTTGTCCCTGCGGCAAAACTGCGGTAATAAGGTGAGGTTCCGGCGTGAAAATTCTTGTGACAAATGCGCACCACTCGCGGCCTTGTTGTTGCCGCGATTTCGCCACCGCTTGCATCAAGGGGGGCACTGGGTGCAAGACATCTGCATCGAAGCCGGGCGACCGGTTTGGTACGTGCTTAAAGACACATGAGGGAAACAATGAAAAACATTCTGTTCGCTACCACCGCGTTGGTCGCAACTGCCGGTATCGCTTCGGCAGAAGTCACAGGTTCCGGTCCCGGCACCGTCAACATTTCCGGTTGGGCCGAAATGGGCGTAATCGGTGGTTCGGAAATCGAATCGCAGTTCTGGACCGACATCGACGTTGAATTCCGTATGTCCGGCACAGCCGACAACGGTCTGACATTCGGTGCAGGCGTTGACCTGGACGAAAACGGCGCATTCTCCGGCACAACCGAAGGCGGCGAGTTCGTATTCGTCTCCTACGGCGCAGCGACCCTGACCATGGGCGACACCGACGGTGCATTCGACAAAGCGCTGACCGAAGTTAACTACGCATCGGGTTCGATCGACGACTCCGAAACAGCCCACGCTGGTTTCTCCGGCAACGGCGGCGTTGGCCTCTTCGGCGCAGGCGTTCTGATGGTTCCTGGCGCGCAGCTCGGCACCGGTCTTGACGCAGCTTACGACGGTCAAATCGCACGCTTCGACTATGCGTTCGAAGGCATCACCGCATCGGTTTCGGCTGAAATCGACGACACAGGCGCCGGCGACCCGATCTGGGGTCTTGGTGTTGCATACGCGGGTGAATTCTCCGGCGTAGCGGTTGGCTTTGGTCTTGGTTACCAAGCGACTGCCGACTTCGGCGGTTCCGACACCGAAATCAGCGTTTGGGGTCTGTCGGCTGACGCGGGCTTCTCGAACGGTGTGACCGTTGGTCTGAACTACTCGCAAATGGACATCGAAGGTGTTGATGACACGCTGGATCACGGCGCCATCGGTATCGGTTACGAGATGAACGCAATCGCGGTTGGCCTGAACTACGGTCACTACACCTCGGACGACGAAGAGCTGGCATCGGGCTTCGGTCTGGCCGCTTCGTATGACCTGGGCGGCGGTCTGGTTGGTCAATTCGGTTACGGCTCCTCGAGCCTGGACTCGGGTTTCGCAACTCTGGTTGGCTCCGAAGAAGAGTTCAACACATGGTCGCTTGGTCTGGCAATGTCGTTCTAAGAACGTCACACCAGTCTTGGTTAGGGAAGAGCGGGCCTTTGGGTCCGCTCTTTTCTTTTTCGGCAACGTTTTCTTTTGGCCGCCCCGATGATAGCAGGGGACAAGAGCAAAAGAGCCCAGTCATGCCGCCCCTTTCGAAACTTCAGATACAACAGAAATTCGCAATGGCGCAGAGCCGGATGAAATCCGGTGATCTGGCAGCCGCGCGTGATCTTTTGACCCAGGTTCACAAAGCCACCCCCGCGGCAGCAGAGCCATTGTTCCATCTTGGTCGCATTGCGCGGACCTTGGGCGAGCTGGGGCAGGCGAAGGACCATTTTGCTGCGGCGCGGCGATTGAAACCCAATGAACCGGCCATTCTGACGGCCTTGGGCGAGGTTCAGGCCCTGATCGGCGACACCAAAGGTGCGGCGAAAACCCATGATGCGTTGATCGCCCTGCGCCCCGGGCATCCCAAGCCGCTGGCCGACAAGGCGCTGTTCCTGCAACAACAGGGCGATTTTGACGCTGCAGAGGCGCTGTTCAAGAAGGCGCTGCGGCGCGCACCCGACAGTGGTGAATTGTACCGCATGTGGCTGGGTGGGCGCAAAATCGTCAAGGGCGACCCGCTGCTGCGCAAGATGCAGGATCTTTATGCCCATCCCGCGATGAGCGATGCCGGGCGTATTCATCTGGGCTTTGCCCTGGCCAAAGCGATGGAAGACATCGGCGCCTATGACCGGGTCTTTCCCTATCTGCAAAAAGCCAACAAGCTACAACGTCAGGCTTTCCCATATAATCCGGCAGTGCGCGAAGGCGAGGTTGCCGGGCTGATCGCAGCCTCGGCAGATATCGGCACGCCGATCGACACGGATTTTGCGCCGATCATCGTGACCGGTTTGCCGCGGTCGGGCACCACGCTGGTGGAACAGATCCTTGCGGCACATGACAATGTGCGGGCGGGCGGGGAATCTTCGGCACCATTGCGGCTGGCCTTTGGTCTGTTTGGCGCGCCACCGAAGACCACGCCGCTACATGAAATTCCTGACGACACATTGCGGAGTTTTGCCCAAGGGTATGACCAACATGTCTTGTCGCGGTTTGGCCGCGCGCCCGGCACAAGGGTCACGGACAAATCCATTCAGACGCATCTGATCCTGGGCCATATCCATCGCGCCATGCCAAACGCCAATCTGATCGTGGTGCGCCGTGATCCGCGCGACATTGCGCTGTCGATCTACAAGAATTATTTCGAGGGCGGCAGCCACCGCTATTCCAACGATCTGGCGGATCTGGCCAAATATATCAAAAGCTTCGACCGTATTGTCGCCTTCTGGAAACAGCGGTTGAATCTGCATGAAATCGCTTACGAAGATCTGATTGCCGATCCAGAGCCTCAGGCGCGCGGGCTGATCGGGGCGGCGGGGCTGGACTGGCAGGCGAAGTGCCTTGATTTTCACAAACAGGGCGGCGCGGTCAAAACGCTAAGCATCGCGCAGGTGCGCCAGCCAATTTACAAAAGTTCGGGTGGGGCATGGCGCCGGTATGAGGCCGAGATGCAGCCGTTTATCCACGCATGGGAGGCAGAGTGATGGCATTAAGTGACATCCAGCAACGTGTTCAAAAGGCCGAAGAGGCAGCGGGCCGCAAGACCGGCAGCACAACCTTGATTGCCGTGTCCAAGATGCAGCCGCTCGACCGGGTCGAAGCGGTTCTTGAACAGGGGTGCCGGGTTTTTGGTGAAAACCGGGTGCAGGAGGCGGCCGGCAAATGGCCCGACTTGCGCGAACGTTTTGACGGCATCCAACTGCATATCATTGGCCCGCTTCAGACCAACAAGGCGCGTCAGGCCATGGAACTGGCCCAGGCCATCCATTCGCTGGACCGCCCAAAGCTTGCCACCACATTGGCGCGATTGGCGCAGGAAATCGGGACATGCCCCGAGCTGTTCATTCAGGTCAACACCGGCGAAGAACCGCAAAAGGCCGGGGTTCTGCCACGCGATCTGGATGGCTTTGTGGCGACGTGTCGGGGGCTGGATCTGCCCCTGCGCGGGCTGATGTGCATTCCCCCGGTTGAGGAAGAGGCCGCGCTGCATTTCGCGCTTCTGGCGAAATTTGCGGCGCGCAACGGGCTGGACGGGGTGTCGATGGGCATGTCTGGCGACTTTGAAACCGCGATTGCACTTGGCGCGACACATGTGCGGGTTGGGTCGGCGATTTTCGGCGAACGTCCTGCACCGGCCTGATGGGTGGATCGCAAAAGTAGCGCCATCCTATCCGAAGGGATAGGTTTTTGATACCAATGCCCTCGGGATTTCTCCCGGTGCTCGTGTGATACTTGTTGCACGGGGGCCGACACGCAACTCCAAAATGATATGGGGTGGCCAACGTAACAATGGACGTTTCGAACGATTATCATCGTTCTCCATCACTCTCGGAACGGCCGCAGGCGGGCGTCATTTAGCAATCGGGCGCCCGCCACATCGCCGCCACACAGCTGGTCCTGAAAATCGGTCTGCTGTCCCGAAAAGCGCCCAAATCCATACCGGTTTATCGTCTTTTTGCCGCGTTTCTCGGGCCAGCCGCAGAATTGCGGCGGCCCAATCGCTGTATTTTGCTGACATCGTCGCTCGGCTGGGGATAAATCAGGTGTATGACTGACAAACCAAATGACCTCCCACCGCTTGACATGCCCCCCACCGGGCAATCCCTGCCGATCATGATGATGCGCGCCCGTGAAAAGCTTATGCTGCCGGTCCGTGACATGTTGCTGGCAACGGGATTGACGGAGCAGCAATGGCGTATCCTGCGCGTGTTGGAAGAATTCGGTCCGCAGGATGCCACGCAATTGGCTGAACGCTCCTGTCTGTTGATGCCCAGCCAAACCCGAATTGTGCAGACCCTGGCGACCAAAGGTCTGGCAACACGCGAAACCAATCCGGGCGACCGTCGGCGCCAGACGGTGTCAATCACGCCGAAAGGGCGGGATATTCTGGCGAAAAACGCGGCGCGGACACGCGAAATTTCCGATGAAATACTTCGCAAGCTTGGGAAGGAAAAGATGCGGCAATTGCTGGAGATGCTGGACGACATTGCGCGGATGTGATCCTCGGACCCCGCGCGGTCGATGGCTGTTATCGATGCGACGTTGTTGCAATCCCTGACCGGATAACGCCCGAAAACCGATGGTCCCAAAGGCGTTGCACGGTTTGCTGCCTGTTATGGAGAACAGTAGGACGCCTGACACGCCACGCGATCCCGGACCCCGCTCCGGGATCTCCTGATGCGGCAGCCGACACCCGGCAGTTCCCCCAAACCCAAAGACCGCAGGCTTTTCCCGACACCAATGGTGACCCCGGCAGGATTCGAACCTGCAACCTGCCCCTTAGGAGGGGGCTGCTCTATCCAGTTGAGCCACGGGGCCGTCGGCATTGACATAGCGGTTGAAAAGGCGGCTGTCAGCCAGAAACCGGGATATTGTGGAAATCCGGCTTGAAGGCCCTGTCGATCAAAACAATCCCGGTGCGCTTTCGTCCAGGGGGGCTGTGGCGGGGGCGGTTTTGGGCTGCAATTTGGGGGATGGTCTGCCAGAAACAGGTCGGCCCAATCCGGGCAGCGGGCTGCCGCGGCCCATGGCGGGTTGCAGTTCGCCACGGATCGCCATCAGGCCCAGCTTGTGATCGCTGCTGTGGTGCAGGATCTGTTTGCGCTGTTTGTCATAGGCTTGCAGCTGCTGTGTCCAGGCACCTTTGTTCATCGCGATGCGGCGATGGAACGTGCCGTCACCATATCCGGTGTCATAGACCCGCTTGCCCATCAGGACCGCCTGATAGGTTGGGTGGTTGAACAGATGGCCGGTCGCCAGATCCAATGGGCCGGTGGGTTGATGTTTCCAAAGCTCAAGGTTCTCTGCCAACCGGTCCGGCACCTGCAATTCGGTGCGCGCGTCGATCCAATATTGGCTGTCTGTCCGGTTGCCGAGCGCATAGTGCAGGCAGATGAAATCCAACACTTCGTTATAAAGCGCGTCCATTGTTTGATTATAGCGCTTGCGCTTGGACTCGGCGAAATCGCTGTCGGGGAAGTACAGCAGCAGGCGCTGGATCGCGAGGTCGATCATATGGATCGCGGTGCTTTCCAACGGCTCGATGAACCCAGATGACAGACCAATGGCCACGCAATTCTTTACCCAGAAGTTCCGTGACCGGCCGACCCGCATCGGGATGATCCGCGGTTCTGCGCCTTTGGGCGCATCGCTGCCGAGGTGGGCCATGAATTCATCGCGCGCCTCGTCGTCTGTGCGGTGGGCGCTGGAAAACACATATCCGGTGCCGATCCGATGGAACAGCGGCACCCGCCAGCTCCACCCCGCCCCCAGCGCGGTGGAAGCGGTGCAGGATGTGATCTTGTCCGGGTCAGGGTGGGGGATCTGCAACGCCATGGCGCGGTCATTGCCCAGGTATTTGGAATAATCGACAAAAGGTTCCTTCAGCGCCTTGTTGATCACCAACCCCCGAAAGCCGGTGCAATCCACCACCAGCTCTACCGGGTGCCGACCACGCTCTTTAAGCTGAACCGCCGCTACATGGCCACGATCACCAAGTTCGACATCCTCGACATCATCCAGAATGTGCTCGACGCCGCGCTGCACGCCGATTTCCGACATCATCTTGGCAAATGCTCCGGCATCCAGATGATAGGCATAGCCGATCCCCGGCACCATCTTGCCCTGTTGTACCGAAAACGGTCCCTTGTTGGCGCGCGCCAGATCCAGCGCGGGGGAAAAGGTCTGGGCAAAATCGCGACCACCCGAGCCAAAGGCCTGATGGTAATAACAGGCATCCACGCCGTTGATCTGCAATGGTTTTCCGAAGGGGTTGATATAGTCGACCAGCTTGCCGTTCGGGTCGGCATTCCACTGTTTGAACATCACCCCCAGCTTGAAGCTGGCATTGCAGCGGCGAAAGAATTCCTGTGTCGGAATGCCAAGCATTTTCAGCGTCATCGGCATTTGCGGCACTGTGGCCTCGCCGACGCCGACGGTGGGGATATTGGGGGATTCAATCAACTGCACCCGCAGCGACTTTTCCGACATCGTCTTTAACATCAGTGCGGTCAGCCATCCGGCGGTGCCGCCGCCGACGATTGTGACTGTCTTGATTGGCTCCGCCATGAAAGATCCCCCCTGAATTTCGTAACGATAACCTAGATCAAGGTGGGGCCAATCGGAATAGTGCAGGTTCATTTTGGCAATTTCCCCGCAAGGGTGCCAAGATCTTGTATATTACTGCATGATTGATCTAGTCTGCAATCAGACCATTCAGGAAGTATCCAAGTGACAACAGAGCATACCCGCCCCCTGACGCTGCGCGATGTGTCCGAAGCGTCAGGCGTTTCGGAAATGACGGTCAGCCGCGTGCTGCGCAACCGTGGTGATGTCAGTGCCGCGACCCGCGAAAAGGTCCTCTTGGCCGCCAAGACGTTGGGGTATGTGCCCAACAAGATTGCCGGCGCTCTGGCCAGCCAGCGGGTCAATTTGGTGGCGGTCATCATTCCGTCCCTGTCCAACATGGTGTTCCCCGAGGTGATGGGCGCAATCAGCGCCGTGTTGGAGGAAACCGAATTGCAGCCGGTGGTCGGTGTCACCGATTATCTGCCGGAAAAGGAAGAGCGGGTTCTGTTTGAAATGCTGTCCTGGCGGCCTTCGGGGGTGATCATTGCCGGGCTGGAACGGTCTGATGCTTCGCGGGCGATGCTGGCGGCCTCGGGCATTCCGGTGATCGAGATCATGGATACCGACGGCAAACCGGTTGACGCCGCTGTCGGCATTTCCCACCGCCGCGCGGGTCGGCAAATGGCCAAGGCGATCCTGAAGCAGGGGTATCAGAACATCGGGTTCATGGGCACCAAAATGCCGCTGGATCATCGCGCGCGCAAACGGTTCGAAGGGTTCACCGAGGAACTGGCGCGCAATGGTATCGAAATCATGGATCAGGAATTCTATTCCGGTGGCTCGGCCCTTGCCAAGGGGCGCGAGATGACCAAAACGATGATGGACCGCTCGCCGGATCTGGATTTCCTGTATTATTCCAATGATATGATCGGCGCGGGTGGGCTGTTGTGGTTGATCGAAGCGGGCTATGACATCCCGGGCCGCATCGGTTTGGCCGGGTTCAATGGCGTCGATTTGTTGCAGGGGCTGCCGCGTCAGCTGGCCACGATGGACGCCTGTCGTCGTGACATCGGGCAAAAGGCCGCCCAGATCCTTGTCGACCGGATGGAGGGCAAGGAAGACGACGGTCAGCGTGTGTTCGAGATGACGCCAAAAATCAGCTTCGGCGATACTTTGAAGCGCTAGGCGCACGCCTGTTTGTGACCAGGCCGTATGTGACGCGCGGTTTCCGGGCCTGACATACGGCTGATGCTCAGGCTTCGGTCGCCCTGGCACCCGGTCGGCCCCAGGTCCGAAAATCGACGTGTTCTACACTTGTTCTCGCGCCTTCTGTGCGACATGGTAAAGGTTCACCCGTCAAAAGGATCGCGCCGCCATGCCCCCGTCCCAGAATGTCACCCGGATCGACAATCGCATGGCGCGGCGGTTGTTTCTGGACAAACATGCCTTGGGCGATGCCCCGGCCGGTGCGGGCCATGGCCCTGCCTTGCAAGAGGTTATTACCCGGTTGGGGTTTGTACAGCTCGACTCTATCAATACCGTCGCACGGGCGCATGATCTGATCCTGTTTGCCCGCCGCCCGCGCTATCGCACTGGCAATATGGAGCGTCTGATTGAACAGGATCGAGTGCTGTTCGAACATTGGACCCATGATGCGGCTGTGGTGCCGATGGCGTTTTATCCGGTCTGGGCGTTGAAGCGGCGTCGCGACGCCGAAATATTGAAACATCGTTACAAGGAATGGCAACGCCACGAATTTGAAGCTGAATTCGACCGTATCCTGACAATGATCGCTGACAGCGGCCCGGTTTGCAGCAATGATCTTGGTCCTGATACGCCACGCCCCTCTGGCGGTTGGTGGAACTGGCATCCGGGCAAGACGGCGCTGGAATATCTTTGGCGCAGCGGCCGGTTGCAAATCTGCCATCGGCAGGGATTTCGCAAGTATTACAATCTGTCGGAACGGGTTGTGCCCGACGACCTGCGCAATTCTGACTGGGGCGAGGCGCAGACAATCGACTGGTTTATGCGCGGGGCGTTGGACCGGTTGGGGTTTGCCACCAGCGGCGATCTGGCCGCGTTCTGGGACATTGTCACCGCCAAGGAGGCCCGCGATTGGTGCATCGCCGCCGAGGCCCGCGGCGAGGTCATGCCGGTCGAGGTTGAAAGCACCGATGGCAGCCTGCGTATGCATGTCGCCCGGCCCGATGTGATCGAGCAGGCCAGGAATGCCCCTGAACCGACCGGGCGCATGCGTGTGCTCAGCCCGTTTGACCCCGCCCTGCGCGATCGGAAGCGGGCAGAGCGGCTGTTTGGATTTCAGTACCGGATCGAGGTGTTCGTGCCCGAGGCCAAGCGGATCTATGGCTATTACGTCTTTCCGCTGCTGGAAGGCGACCGGATTGTCGGACGGATAGATATGAAGGCGGACCGCAAGGCCGGGGTGTTGAACGTAACGGCGCTCTGGCCAGAGCGCGGCGTGAAATTCGGGGCGGGCCGTCAGGCGCGGCTGTGCTCTGAGCTGGAGCGTATCACGCGACTTGCCAAGGTCGAGCAATTGGCCTTTGCCGATGGCTGGTTGCGTGACACGCTGTCGCCCTGAGGCCAGGGTGCGAAATGCGGCTCCAAGAAAACGTCATGTAACCATCATCTGACTGTCATGCATGTGGCCTAGATCGGGGCCATGATTGATCCCGGTTCCGGGCATTTTATAGAGATCGACATTTCAGCAGTACCGGGTGGCCGTATTTTGGCCGTCCGTTTTCCCTCAATACCGCAGGGACGCGGTTCCCCATCTGCGTCCCTGTTCCCATTGCTGGCTTTTTCATCACCCCGAACAAGAAAATGCCGCAACGCAGCGTATGTCGTGCTGGCCCTGCGGTATGATTCTGCAGTGCAGAACAAAGCAGCCCCGATTTGGGGCTGCTCCGGTATCAGGGTATGCGATTGGTGCAATTGTTCCGGCGGCACAGGAGGAGAAAGCCACCGAAGCGTGAGCGAGAGAGTTTTCGGAATACCCTGACAGGTTGTATCAGAATGGCGTCATCTTTCTGTTCTGTCAAGCGGCTGCGTGAGGGCGATTTGTTTGTTGGTTAAAAATCAACTACTTGCCAAAAATTGAATGCCAAAAGCATGCATTGCGCCGCCACGGGGGATGGGCCGGGCCAGCCATGCACCAGCCGCAACACGGGTTTACCGGCATGGCTGTAGTAGAAAATGCTGCAGGTGCATAAGTTAGCGCTCAAGGGAGACCAGTAGACAAACAGGTCATCGAAAGGACAAAGACATGGCACAGGCAACAACAAATATTCTTCACGTCGAAACCCCCGGCATTCTGGCGCGGATCGGCAATTTCATGGTTCAGATCGCTGAAAACAACCACCGCATCCGCAAAGTTGAATTCCTGAACAATCTGTCGGACGAAGAGCTGGCCGCACGCGGCATCCGTCGCGAAGACATCGTGCATCACGTATTCTCGGACATGCTGCACATCTGAGCGACCAAAGATTGCCGTGATCTCATTTGCGGGGCAAATAGCCCCGCGTGAAGGTCGCGCAAGCTGCCGATCTATATCGTATTTCGACGTGACCCTTAATGGCCTGGTGTTCCTGAAATCGCGGATTTCACGGCGCAAGGTTATTAAGGGTGTCACGCGTTCCAGTGTCAGGATCTTTGCCCCGCAGAAGCGCTGTTTTGCCCCGTGAAGGGCAGGCTAGGGATGGTTCACCCGGCACAATTCCACAAACATCAGCGCCGCGCGCCCAGCATGGCCAACCGGATCAACATCCGCTCCACCAGCGCCATGGCAGGGGCATTCTGACTGGCGGATCGCAATTGCAGATCCGTGTCGGTCAACAGTGAAATCGCCTGATCCAGATTATGCGCGCCCCAGGCCTGGGCCTGACGGGTCATCTTTTCGCGTCTTGGGCCAAAGATTGGCGGGCGGGCGGCGGCAATGCCCCGCGCCGGGCCATCGGGGTGGCTGGCGGCGGCGTGCAGCGCCCGAAAGTGTCGCATGGTGGCAATCACAAGGCCCACGGGCTGTGTGCCCTGCGCCGCGAGCCGCGCCAGCATCGGCCCGATCTCACGCGTGCGCGATTCGGCGACAATGGTCAGCACATCATCCAGTTCAGCCTCGGTCGACATCGGCGCCACGGCGGCGACATCCTCTGGGCTGACCGGGGTCGAATCGCCGTGTTTATAAAGCGCAAGCTTTTCAAGCGTCTGACGGAAATCACCGGGATCCAATGCGCGGCTGAGGTTGGTGATATCCTCTATCGCTTCCTGGCCGATGCTCAGACCGGCGCGTTTCAGATCCGCTTCGATTTCGCCCCGCGACGGCGGGTCGTCATAAATCGCGACGGCATAGGCATTGTTGTGGGCCTCAAACGCCTTGCGCAGCTTTGACGTGGCTTTCAGCGCGCCGGCGGTGACAACGATCTGGGCATCTCCGGGGGTCCAATCCTCCAATGCGGCGACCACGGCGGGCGCGGCAGTGTCGTTGGCATCTTCGACAAAGGCGACGCGCGGCCCGGGAAAGAAGCCGATCGCCTTGACCGCATCGTTAAGCAGGCCGGGCTCTTTGCGCAGGTTGCTGCCGGGAATACGGCTGAGGCGCATTTCGGCCTCGCCTTCGGGGCCAACGAGGTTGGCAATCACTTCTTGTCGTTTCAACGCCACCCGCATTCCGTCGTTGCCATAGATCAACAGGCCGGTCCGGTCCGGGTCCGGGCGGGCAAAATATCCGGGCGCATCGCGAGGCGACAGTTTCATGGCGCGGCGGTCACAGGGAAATGTCGGGGGAAATCAGGACCAGCCGTTCAATCACCTGATCGGCGAGCATGGTCATCAACCGGTCTTCGGCATCGCGTTCCGCCGCGAGGGTGGCAACCGTCGAGCCCGACGCGGAATAGCCGGTGAAATTGCGGACGGTGCCATATTGGAACCCGGTTTTTTCGCCGGCCCGGCGCAGGGTGAAATCCACCCGCCCCAGAATCTGGTAACGGGTCAGATTGCCATCCGGCGTGGTGCCGAGATTGTCCTGCGAGGTGCCGATCGTCAGGCCCAGCGTAAAGGGCGCATTTGCCCCGCCGGCGCCAAGCCGTTCCTCGATCCGGCGGGTCATCAGATAGCCGTTGTGGGTGTTGATCTCATCCACATGGATCGCATTTTGCAGTTTGGATGCGGCCCCATCCGTGCCGTAGGCCGGGGCAAAGCCGCAGCCGCTGACCGCCGCGCCGGACAGCGCCAACGCCCCACAAAGGAATCCTCGTCGGTCAGACAACCACATTCACAATCCGCCCCGGCACCACAATGATCTTTTTCGGCGCCTGGCCGTCCAGCGCCTTGACCACAGCTTCGTGGGCCAATGCGATCTTTTCAACCTCTTCTTTGCTCAGGTCGGCGGCCACGCTGATTTCCGCCCGGCGTTTGCCGTTGATCTGGATCGGCAGGGTCACGCTGGCCTCGACCAGCATCGCGTCGTCCGCGACCGGCCATGGGGCATCGATCACCTGGCCCTCGCCGCCCAACATGGTCCAGATTTCCTCGGCCAGATGCGGCGTCATCGGCGCCATAAGCTGGGCGAGCGCCCTGGTTGCCGCGCGTTGCGCGTCTGCCCCGGCCTTTGATTTGGCCAGCGCGTTGGTAAAGGCATAAAGACGGGCAATGGCGGCGTTGAAACCAAAGCTTTCGATGCTCAGGGTCACGTCGCGGATCGCCTTGTGCATCTCTTTCAGCAGCGCCTCATCGGCGCCTTGCGGCCCCTTTTCGGAGGCCGCCGCTTCAGTCGCAATGCGGAAGACACGCGCCAGATATTTGGATGAGGCTTCGGCGCCAGAGGCGGTCCATTCCACGTCACGTTCCGGCGGGCTGTCGGACAGGACAAACCAGCGCGCAGTATCCGCGCCATAGCTGGAAATGATGTTGAGCGGATCCACCACGTTGTTTTTCGACTTCGACATCTTGGCCGACGGGATGACCTCGACCTGTTCGCCGGTTGCGATGACGAAGGTGCCGTTTTCGCGTTCCTCGACCTCAGCCGGATAGTGATAGATTGCCCGGCCGTTCTCATCCGTCCGCTCGGCGTTCTTGTAGATCGCGTGGGTCACCATGCCTTGGGTAAAGAGCGCGTCAAAAGGCTCTTTTGCGGTCTCGGGCAGATGGCCGGTGATCTGCATGGCGCGGGCAAAGAAGCGCGAATAGAGCAGGTGCAGGATCGCGTGCTCGATGCCGCCGATATATTGGTCGACGTTCATCCAGTACTTTGCCGCCTCCATGTCGGTGGGCGTCTCGGCGCGGGGCGCGGTGAAGCGGGCGAAGTACCACGACGAATCGACAAAGGTGTCCATCGTGTCGGTCTCGCGCAGCGCCTTGCCGCCGCAGGCCGGGCAGGTGCAGTCGCGCCATGTGGGATGGCGGGCCAGCGGGTTGCCCGGGTTCGACAGGTCCAGCGGCTTGTCGCCCTCGTCATAGGGCAGCTCGATGGGCAGGTTTTCCTTTTTTTCCGGCACCACACCGCAGGTGTCGCAATGCACCACCGGGATCGGGCAACCCCAGTAGCGTTGCCGCGACAGGCCCCAATCGCGCAGGCGGAACTTGGTCACGCCCTGGCCCACGGCATTGTCCTCGCAAAAGGCGATGGCGGCGTCGATGGCCTCCTCGCCTGTCACCTCTTCGTCCCAGGCATAGGGTTTCAACCAGCGTACCTTTTCGGATTTCGCCGGGACATAGGCCTCGCCGCTTTCTTCGGGCAGTACGTGGTCGCCCGAAAGCGGTGCGAAGGTGGAGACCACCGGAAGATCGTATTTGCGGACGAAGTCGAGATCGCGCTGGTCATGGGCCGGACAGCCAAAGATGGCCCCGGTGCCATAGTCCATCAGGATGAAGTTGGCGATGTAGACCGGCAATTCCCACGAGGTGTCAAAGGGATGGCGCACGGTCAGGCCGGTGTTGAAGCCTTTCTTCTCGGCCTTTTCCAGCGATTCTTCCGTCGTGCCGCCCTTGCGGCATTCGGCACAGAAGGCCGCAATATCTGGGTTGTCCTTTTCAAGGTGCTTGGCCAGCGGGTGGTCCGGCGAGATGCCGACAAAAGACGCGCCCATCAATGTATCGGGGCGGGTGGTATAGACTTCCACCCGGTCAAAACCCTCGGGGCCGTCGATCAGGCCAAAGGCAAATTGCAGACCCCGCGATTTGCCGATCCAGTTCTGCTGCATCAGCTTGACCTTGGCCGGCCAGTTGTCGAGCCCGTCAATGGCGTCCAGCAATTCCTCGGCCATGTCGGAGATGCGGAAGAACCACTGCGTCAGCTCGCGCCGCTCCACATCTGCGCCGGAGCGCCAGCCCTTGCCGTCGATCACCTGTTCATTGGCCAGCACGGTCATGTCGACCGGGTCCCAGTTGACCACCGCGTTCTTGCGATAGACCAGCCCCGCTTCGAGGAAATCAAGGAACAGCGCCTGCTGCTGGCCGTAGTATTCCGGGTCACAGGTGGCAAACATGCGCGACCAGTCAAGCGAGAGCCCAAGCGGCTTCATCTGGTCGACCATCGTGTCGATGTTGGAATAGGTCCAGTCCTTGGGATGCCCGCCCGAAGAGATCGCGGCATTTTCCGCCGGCATGCCGAAGGCATCAAAGCCCATCGGATGCAGAACATTATGCCCGGTCGACATCTTGTAGCGCGCAATGACGTCGCCCATGGTATAGTTGCGGACGTGGCCCATGTGCAGCTTGCCCGAAGGGTAGGGGAACATCTCCAGCACATAGTATTTCGGCTTGCCGCCTTCCATCGTGGCGGTGAAGGTTCCGGCCTTTTCCCAGGCCTCCTGCCATTTCGCTTCGATCGAAGCGGCATCATAGCGCGACATAATGATATTCCCTTGGGCGTAGAGCAGTCCAAGGGGTGATATGGCCAGATTATGCCGGCGTCCAGTGCGACGGCGCAATTTGGTCGTAACTTCTGTGCCGTCACCCGGCATCTGGATCAGATGCCGGGGCGGCCGGGCGGTTTTCAGGTCACCTTAGCGCCCTTGCAGCAGGCGGGCGGCAGTGCGGTTGGTGACATAGCCACTTTGAAAGATGTCGCGATCGCGTTGAAAGCGTTTGATCGCTTCGCGGGTTTGCTCTGTAAAGCGGCCATCCGGCGTGCCGGGGTTGTAGCCAAGCTGCAAGAGCCGCTGCTCGACCAAAAGCCGGACCACCGGGTTGTTGATGTTTTGGTCTTCTTCGCGCCGGGCAAGCTCCATCATCCGTTCGGTATCGTTCGCCTGCAATTCGTTCAGCCGTGCACGGGCTTCGTCGGCAAACCGTGAATCGCCATGGCGGTTGAGGAAATCTCGATAGGCCTCGGCGGTGTCGGCCTCCTGTGCCTGACGCCAGGCGCGGCGGGCGGCGCGGCGGCCCTCGTCTTCTTCTGCGGCTTCGATGGCGTCCAGCCGATTGCGCGCCTCATTGGCAAAGCGGCCGCGTGGATACCGATCAAGATAGGCGCGCAGCCCCTCGGCGGTGCCCTGTGCGCCGGTTTCCTGCCAATAGCGATCTTCGGTGCGGCGTTCCTCTTCTGCCTGATCCTGACGCTTGCGGTCGGCTTCGTCGGTGATCTGTTGCCATTGGCGGCGGGTGACATAGCCGGTAACCTCATACCCACGATCCCGTTGCCATTGGCCAATTGCCCCGCGGCTGCCATTGCCAAAAATCCCGTCAACGCCACGGGTGTTATAGCCCAGCAAGGTCAGATCGCGCTGGATCTTGCGCCGGTCGTCGCGGGTGAAGTTCAGCTCTGCCTCTTCGCGTTGCCAGCGGCCCTTGGTGTCGGCGGCAATCGCGGCGATCCGTGCATTGGCATCAGAGGTAAACCGCCCGTTGGGGTAGCGTGTCTTGTACAGTTCCAGCGCGTCGACCGTATCCATGGCGCGGGCGGCCTGCCAGAAGCCTTCTTCCAGCGCGCGGTTTGCAATCGCTTCGGTGTCAAAGATCGGCGGCGGGGCCGGGCGGGGGCCGTCCCCCGAATAGCCAACCGAGTCGGTGAGGAACCCGCGTGCGGACATCTGTGACAGAGCGGCATTCAGACTTTCGCCGTCGCGCAGCAGCCCGGTGAAAATCGCCTGATTGATCTGGTTGTAACTGCCGGCCGCCAGCGTCACCCCCTGCGGCAGGTCAAGCCCCTGGGTTCCGCTGCGCAGCCCGTTGTCGGGTGACCGCAACGTGCTGGAACGTCCGACCAGCATCACGGCACGCCCGGCGGCGGATGCGCCGGCAATTTCCGCCAATGCCCGCAGAGACAGGCCCTGGGTCGGCGCGGACAGCAGATTGGGATCGGTGGCCCGGGTGGCCAGCAACCAGGCGTCACTGGCAGAGCTGACAAAATGCCCGTCCAGTATGATCAGAACCCGGTCGGCATCTTCGGCGGCGCGGCGGAACCGGTCTGCGGCCGCCAGCATGTCATCGGTCTGGGCATCAAAATCGCTGATCACCTCGAAACCTTCACGTTCCAGCCGTCGGGCGGTCGCCCGCAGATCGGTGGCACCGCGCGCATCGCTGAGTCTGGTGTAATTGTCATTGGCCAGCACCAGTGCCAGATCGGTGGCATAGGCCGGATTGGCCAGCAAGAACGCGGCAGCGGCAAGCAACGTCTTTAACTTGCCGGGGCCTGTGGTTCCGGTGTGTGTTGCTCCGGCGCAGGTCAGTGAAACGGACATTTGGGTCCTCCCATGTCGTCGTGGACGGATTTATGTTTTGCCACGTTAGCATGAACGGGCAACTGACATAGCTTCACAAGCGTATCAGCGCCCTGTGCCGTTGAATTTCCTGTGTGGGCTTTGGCGTGAACGGTTTTTTTCTTATGGGGTTTTATTGGGGGTTAAGGTTACCGAGATTTAAATGGAGCGGAGATTTTTTCATGTATTTCACAATCAAAAGTTGAAAGTCTTGCCCCGCGCGGGATTTAGGGCCGGTTCCCTACAGAGCAACTCGGCGTCTGATATTATTGAGTTAATCAAGCCGGGCTTGGTTTATCCATAAATCCTACCAAATGGTAAGCAACCTTTGCTTGGGGTCGGCGCTGATGCAAATCTGGACGGCCCGGCAATATTTGCTCTGACGCGAATTGGCGTCTACATAGGCAAGAGTGCGCCCTCTGCGCGGTTTTCGGCCGTTTGGCCGGGAAGGCGTAAAAACTGTTAGGTGGGTCGAAACGCCATTGCGTTGAGATTCCTTTAGGTCCAACAATTGCCGGAGAAAGAATTTTTTCGAAATTTCCCCAAATCTTATGAATTGATTTGGGCCAAAAACGCCTTGACCCATGGTGGGGTTATCAAACATTTAGAGGTTTGATGGCGATATAAGCCTGTATTTATTGCCTAGGAGACTTTTTTGCAGCCTCTTATCACATTTTTTGAAGAACTCGGTTACATGGCACATGGTATGTGCCTGATGTGGCAGCCTTGGTTGATTGCATTGTTTGCTGGGTCCGATTTTCTGATTTTTGTCGCTTATGCGATGATTCCATTCGCAATTTTCCGGGTTGTCCGCGCCAGACCAGAGATCGAAAATCGCGGGGTCGCCTATCTTTTTGCCACCTTTATTCTGCTGTGCGGGCTGACGCATCTGGTGGCGATCTTTACCCTGTGGATTCCGGCCTATGCCGTTCAGGGCGTGATAAAGTTGGCAACCGGGGTGGTGTCGATGCTGACCGCCGTGATGTTGTTCCCGATGATCCCAAAGGTGATTGCCCTGCCGTCGCCGTCGGAACTGCGCGCTGTGAACGGTGATTTGCGCGACGAAATTGCCGCGCATGAGGAAACCCTGGATGAATTGCGCCGGATTCGCAGAGAGCTTGAGGATCAGGTCGCTGCGCGCACCCGCGCGTTGGAGCGCACCAACGAAGAGTTGCATATCACCCTGTGGGAGGCCGCGAATCGCGGCCGAAATCTGCGGTGCCTGACCGATGCATTGGCCCGCCAGACCGCCAATCAGACCGAAGGAACCGAAGAGTTTCTGAAGCAGTTTCAAACCCGGATAAGTGCGATGGTCGAAGCATCGGACGCGTTGATCCAACCCGGTGCCACGCTGTCGGGCACGATGCGTGGATTGGCCGAAAACCAGCTGGCCGCGTACCGCGCGGCATACCCCGACCGGATCTCCCTGATTGGGGATGAGCAACCGGTATCGGAATTGGCGGCCCGCCAGATCGGGTTGGTTTTGAATGAATTGGCGACCAATGCGATCAAACATGGCGCATTGCGCGATGAAGAGGGCAAGGTCGAGCTGAGTTGGGCCAAATATCGCGGCTGGCCTGATGCGGTGGACAGGTTTCAGATCTGTTGGACCGAAACGCTCTGTGCGTCACGCCGTGCGGAAAACGAAGCGGCGGAACTCTTTTCCAGCGGCCCGGTGGGGTTTGGCTCTCGGGTCTTGAACATCGCGGTGCCGCGCCGGTTGGATGGCAGGGCGGAGGTTGATTTTACGCCCAACGGGCTGTCTTATGCGTTGGATCTGCCTTTGAAAGCTTTGGTTGGGCCGGATCCCTTGGCTTCGGAAGACCCGGCGCCTGCGCAGTATTCCGGTCGCAGGAAGATTGATGACTGGCCCGCAACGGAACAGCGTCAACCACTACGGAGTTCTGGTTTGCGCACCGCCTAAGGTGGGACTGTTGCCGGAAATTTGGCCGGTGAAGCGCCTTAATACCCAATCAGGACATGCACAAACGGCAATATTGTTGCTGCCAACACACCGACGAGACCCCCAATCAAAAGCCGGATTGGCGCCGCGCCAAGCCGCGGTCCAGCCAGGCCCAAAACACCGCAAACCACAGCATAAAATGATAGCGTGATAATATCCATTCTCTGATCCTATCATGAAAATGCGGGAATTTCAGCCTGTAAGGTTTTTGCAGATTGCTTCTGGGGCTGATGCCACCAAATGCGATATGTGAGGCGCCAAGCGCAGTGATCCAAGGCCAATTGGGCCTGAAGCCTTTCATAAATAGCTGGTTAAAATTCCCCGCCGCTTTCTGCGTTTGCTGGATCGCGGTGGCGCGCTGCCGGATATCCGCGATCCAGGGGGGCCGCATTATTCTGCGATCGCCATGGGATTGTCGGCCTTTTCGACCCGGACCGCTGAGAATTTGAATTCCGGGATCTTGCCATATGGATCCAGTGCCGAATTGGTCAGGATGTTCGCGGCCGCTTCGACATAGGCAAATGGCAGGAACACCATGTCGGGGGATACCGCGCGGTCGGCACGTGCCATCACGGAAAGCGTGCCGCGTTTGGTGGTCAATTGCACCATGCCGCCCGGTGCGACCCCCAGCTTGCGTAGGGTCGCGGGGTGCAGCGAACAATTGGCCTCTGGCTCGACCGCGTCCAACACGCTGGCGCGGCGGGTCATTGACCCGGTGTGCCAATGTTCCAACTGCCGTCCGGTGGTCAGGATCATCGGGAATTCCGCATCGGGCACATCGTCGGGCGGAATAATGCTGGCGGGGGTGAATTTCGCGCGGCCCTCGGGGCGGGGGAAACCATCGCCAAACACAATCGCCTGTCCCGGATCGGTCGCGTCCAGCGAAGGATAGGTGACCGCGCCTTCGGCTTCCAGCCGGTCCCAAGTGATATTGGCCAGCGAGGGCATGTTCAGCTTCATCTCGTTGAACACGTCACGCGGGCTGTCATAACTCCAGTTCAAGTCACAGCGGTTCGCCAGATCAATGGTGATCTTCCAATCGGCGCGTGCCTCGCCCGGTGGCGGCACAGCGGGGCGGCCGATCTGAACTTGTCGGTTGGTATTCGTGACCGTGCCGGATTTTTCATAAAAGGCCGACGCCGGCAGGATGACATCCGCGTAATTCGCCGTTTCGGTCAGAAAAATATCCTGCACCACCAGATGATCCAGCTTGGCCAGCGCATCGCGGGCATGGTCCACATCCGGGTCGGACATGGCCGGATTTTCGCCCAGAATATACATCGCCTTGATCTGGCCATCATGGATTGCATCCATGATTTCCACCACGGTCAACCCCGGTTCGGCGCTGAAATCTTCGCTGCCCCAAACCTCGGTAAAGGCGGATCTGACGCCATCTTCTTTGACGCTTTGATAATCCGGCAGGAACATCGGGATCATGCCGGCGTCACTGGCACCCTGAACATTGTTCTGGCCGCGCAACGGGTGCAGGCCGGTGCCGGGACGCCCGATATGGCCACACATCAGCGCGAGCGAGATCAGACAGCGGGAATTGTCGGTGCCGTGGATATGTTGCGAAATCCCCATGCCCCAGAAAATCATCCCGGCCTTGGCGCTGGCAAAGGTGCGCGCCACATCACGCAGGACATCGGCCTCGACGCCGCAGATCTCAGCCATCTTTTCGGGCGGAAATTGCTTCAGATGCGCCTTCTCGGCCTCCCAGTTTTCGGTAAACGCCGCGATATATTGCTGGTCGAAAAGCTCTTCTTCGACAATCACATGCATGATGGCATTCAACATCGACACATCGGTGCCGGGGCGGAATTGCAGCCGGTGGCTGGCAAACCGCGCCAACCCGACGCCGCGCGGGTCCATCACGATCAATTTGCCGCCGCGTTTGGTGAATTGCTTGAAAAAGGTCGCGGCGACCGGGTGGTTTTCGATTGGATTGGCCCCGATCACAATTGCCACATCGGCGTTCTCGATCTCGTTAAAGGTTGCGGTCACCGCGCCGGACCCGACATTTTCCATCAAGGCCGCCACTGATGATGCGTGGCACAGCCGCGTGCAGTGATCGACGTTGTTGTGGCCAAATCCCTGTCGGATGAATTTCTGGAAAAGATAGGCCTCTTCGTTGGTGCATTTGGCGCTGCCAAAGCCGGCCACCTCGCGGCCGCGACCCTTCAGGCCGCCTGCCGCGGCGTCCAGCGCCTCGTCCCAGGTTGCCTCGCGGAAATGCGTCAACAGATTGCCGGGATCGACGTTCAGCCCCTTGGCCGGGGCATCGTCGCGCCGGATCAACGGCTTGGTCAGCCGATGCGGGTGGTGGATGTAGTCAAAGCCGAACCGGCCTTTGACACAGAGCCGCCCTTCGTTTGCCGGACCGTTCAGCCCCTCGACATGTTTGATGCGCCCGTCCTTGACCTTCAGCGACAGCTGACAGCCGACACCGCAAAACGGGCAGATGCTGGCCACTTCGCTGTCGAAATCGGCACTGTCGCCGGATTGGGCCGCGTCTGTCACCGTGGCGGGCATCAATGCGCCGGTCGGACAGGCCTGCACACACTCACCACAGGCGACACAGGTGCTGTCGCCCATCGGATCATCGAAATCAAAAACCGGATAGGCATCATGCCCACGCCCACCCATGCCGATCACATCGTTGACCTGAACCTCGCGGCAGGCGCGAACACACAGGCCACATTGAATACAGGCGTCCAGATTGACCGACATCGCCACATGGCTGCTGTCCAAAAGTGGAACGCGCTTATCTTCAAGCTTTGGCAGGCGGCTTTGCGACAGGCCGTTCAGATCGGCCATATCCCACAGGTGGCTGGAGCGGTCATGGCTGGTGTCGCGCTCTGGCTGGTCGGCCAGCAGCATTTCAACCACCATTTTGCGCGCGCCGGTGGCGCGGGCTGAATTGGTGGTGACTTTCATGCCTTCGGCGGGTTCGCGGATGCAGGAGGCCGCCAATGTGCGTTCGCCTTCGATTTCGACCATACAGGCACGGCAATTGCCGTCCGGGCGATATCCGGGCGCTGGTTTGTGACACAAGTGCGGGATCACCAGACCCCGGCCATTGGCCACCTCCCAGATGGTGTCGCCGGGCTGTGCCGTGACTTCCTGGCCATCCAGTATGAAACGGATCGTGTCGGACATGCAAATTCCTCCTGTCCTTCTGATTTACAGCATGGAACCGAGCATAGGGCAGGGTCAATCCCGACATCTGTCGACGAAATTGCGGCCTGCGGGTTTCCGATAGCGGACATGCGCCCCTTATCGCCCGCATTTCTGCCGGGCTGCGGCCAGAGTGCGGCCAGAGTGCGGCCTGCTGCCGTCACTTCGGAAAAATCCTCGGCGTCTGGGGGCGTCGCACTTTTCACCGGGGGCCGGGCCGGTTAGGGGACGTGCAAATAGTGAAAGGCCAGAAGATGACCCATATCACCCTTGTCCGCCACGGTCAGGCCAATACCCACGCCAAAAACGCCACAGATTACGACCGGCTGTCACCGCTTGGTGCGCAACAGGCAGAGTGGCTGGGGCATTACCTGGCGCAACATGACGCGCATTTCGATCATGTCTGGGCGGGTGACATGGCACGCCATCGCGCCACGGCGCTTGGCATGGGCCATGCCACGCCGGAGATCGACGCGCGGCTCAATGAATTCGATTATTTCTCTCTGGCGCGTGTGGCCGAGGCGGATCTGGATCTGCCGGCCCCACAAAGTCCCGAGGAATTCACCCGCCATATTCCGCAGTTGATGCAATATTGGCGTGACGATGCGATTGGCGACGCACCGGAAATGTTTGGTGCCTTTGAAGAGCGCGCCAAGGGTGCCATCGACGACATCCTGTCCGGTGGCGGGCGGGCGCTTGTGGTGACGTCGGGTGGGTTGATTGCCATGGTGCTGCGTCACGTTCTGGCGTTGGACATCCCGGAAATGACCCGGTTGATGTTCCAGTTGCGCAATTCATCGGTGACGGAAATCGAATATCTGCATGGTCATATGATGCTTGTAGGCTATAACGCGATACCGCATCTCGCAGCGCCCGACCGGGCCCATGCGCGCACATTTATCTAAAGGGGGCGTCATGACACATCTCTGGGTCCGGGCCGAACAGCGCCAGAACGAAGAACGCGTTGGCCTAACGCCCGAAGGCGCGGCAGAGCTGATTGCCGCCGGTCTGACGGTCACGGTCGAGCAAAGCTCTGTGCGGGCGCTGGAGATTGACGGCTATCGGGCGGCGGGCTGTGCCATTGCGGCGGAAAATACCTGGCCGGATGCGCCGGAGGACGCCATCATTTTCGGGCTCAAGGAACTGCCCGACGACGGCACGCCGCTGCACCATCGCCACATCATGTTTGGTCACGCCTACAAAGGCCAGCCAGCCGGTCAGATCCTGCTGAAACGGTTCCGCGCCGGTGGCGGCACGTTGTATGATCTGGAATATCTGGTGGACGATGACGGTCGGCGCGTGGCGGCCTTTGGTTATTGGGCCGGGTTCGCCGGGGCGGCGGTGGCCCTGCGCTGCTGGGCTGCGCAACAGGACGGCGGGATCTGCCCGCCGGTTGGCACACATCCCTCGGCGGCGCATTTGACCGAGGAATTGGAAGACCTTCTGTCGCTCACCGGCAAACCGCGCCCGACGGCGCTGGTGATCGGGGCATTGGGCCGGGTTGGCACCGGGGTGGCGAATCTTTGTGATGCAATGGGGGTGGATGTCACCAAATGGGACATGGCCGAAACCGCCTCTGGCGGGCCATTCCCGGAGGTGTTGCAGCATGACATCTTCTTCAACTGCATTCTGGCGCGTCCCGGCACGCCGGTGTTTGTACCGGCATCGGCCAAGACATCGCCGCGCAAATTGACCGTTATCGGCGATATCGCCTGTGATCCTGACAGTGATTTTTCCCCGATCAAGGTCTATGATCGCACCACAACATGGGACAGTCCCGCCCTGCGGGTGCAGGATCGGCCGCCATTGGATGTGACCGCGATCGACAATCTGCCCTCGATGCTGCCGGTCGAAAGCTCGCAGGATTATGCGGCTCAGCTCCTGCCCTCGCTTTTGACACTGGGTGACATATCTTCTGGTGTGTGGGGGCGTGCCAAGGCAGAATTCGACCGACATATCAGCGGGGTATGAACATATGACAATCCATTGGTGCGGCACCGGGCTTTCTGCGGTGCCCGGCCTGCGGCGGTTGATCGAGGCCGGCCATGAGGTCACGGTGTGGAACCGGACGCTGGACAAGGCGCGGGATGCCGTGGGGGATCTGACCAATCGGATCAAGGTGTTTGACATTGATGCGCTGGCCGCAGAGTTGCAGCCAAAGGATGTTGTGGTTTCGATGTTGCCTGCTGACTGGCATGTCCGTCTGGCGGAATTGGCGATTGCCAAATCTGCGGATTTTGTGTCGTCCAGCTATATCAGCCCCGAAATGCGCGCCCTGCATGCCAAGGCCCAGATCAAAGGCGTCAGCCTGGTGAACGAGGTTGGTCTTGACCCGGGGATTGATCATTTGATGGCGCATGCGCTGGTGGCGGATTATCGGTCCAGTCCAAGATGCGATGCATCCAACGCATTGAATTTCCTGTCCTATTGCGGCGGTGTGCCGAAACACCCGAACCCGTTCAAATACAAATTTTCCTGGTCGCCGCTGGGGGTGTTGAAGGCGCTGAAAAGCCCGTCGAAATCCATTCGAAACTTCATGCCTTTTGTGGCGGAACGGCCCTGGGACGCGCTTGGCCATTACACCGCGCCGCTGCCGACGCCGGAAAGTTTTGAGGTCTATCCAAACCGCGACAGCCTGCCCTTTGTCGAGGAATATCGCTTTGATCCGACCTGGCGCATCGAAACCTTTGTGCGGGGCACCCTGCGGTTGAACGGCTGGGCGGAGGCGTGGAAAGACGTGTTTGCCGAGGTCGAAACCGCCAGCGATCTGCGCCTGCGTGAAATGTCTGACGTGTTCTGGGGCGAAAACGCCTATGGCGACGGCGAACCGGACCGGGTGGTGATGTGTGTGTCGCTGTCAGCCTCGGACAGCAGCGGCGTGGTCTGGCACAAGACCCATGTGATGGATGCATGGGGCGATGCGCGCGGCAGTGCGATGGCGCGGTTGGTGTCGGTTCCGGTGGCCTTGGCCGTTGAAACTGCGCTGGCCGGAGACTTCCCGCCCGGTGTGCAAGCCGCGCCATCGGAACCGAAGCTTCGCCAAAGATGGATGGGCGAAATCGCCCAGTTGGTGCAGCATCTTGCGGTGATTGATCACACCTAAGTCACGGCGCGCCAATAGCGGCTTTGGCGGCCCAAAGGCCGCCGCGCATTCAGGACAAAAGCGACCGGCCCAATTCGGTCAGGGAATAGACCTTGCCCGCTTCAAACACCCCGACCGACAGCGGCCGACCATATCCGGCGCCACTGTCGAGATTGACGCGGTTGCCATAAAACATTGGCGCGTCAAGCGCGGTGTGCCCATGCACGATCAAAGCCTCAAAAGGATTGGTTTCGCTCAAGAAAGGTTCGCGAATCCAGACCAGATCGTCTTCGTCCTGATCCTCCAGCGGGACACCGGGGCGGATGCCGGCGTGGACAAATATCAGACCGGGTTCCCGATGCGATGTCGGCAATCCCGCGAGAAAGCTGCGATGTGCGGCGGGCACTGCGGCCTGCGCCGCCGGCACCAGATCGGCGATCTCGCGGCTTTCCGCATCTTCCACACCATAAGAGGCCAGCGTCATCGGCCCGCCCAAACGCGGGTTGAGCCAGCCAATACCCGACAGGATACGCGGGTCATGCTGGGTGCCATCGTCGACAAAGCGGCGGAACATCCGGTCATGATTGCCCATCAGAACCGTCCAGTTGCGGCCCTCGGCCAAGCCTTGGATCAGATGTTCGATCACGCCGCGCGAATTTGGCCCGCGATCCACCAAATCACCCAAAAACACCACATTGGCATCCGGGCCGCCGTCAGTTTCGATCCAGTCCAGAACATTGCACAACATGTCGTACTGGCCGTGTATATCGCCAATGGCATAGGTTGGTTTCATGGGTCACATCCTGCTTTTGCGCCCCGGTTATCATCTCACTGTGACAGTTGCACCCCTGGTTGCCCCGGCATCAGACTTTTTAAATCCTTTGCCGGACGTGGGGGCGGTGACTAAGCTGGCGCATGAATTCCATGACAAAAGTGAGGGACATTATGAAACCGATTTCCTATTCATTCCTCTTGGTCGGGACCGTTGCGGTGATCCTGGGCATGCTTTGGGGGATTCAAATGTCGGCAACCGGGGATCACACCCTGGCACCGGCGCATGCCCATCTTAACCTCTTGGGGTGGGTCAGTATGGCAATTTTTGCGTTTTATTATCAATTGGTTCCGGGGGCCGAACAGGGGCTTTTGCCAAAGCTGCATTTCGCGGCTGCGGTGGTGGCGCTTGGTCTTTTGGTGCCGGGCATTGTCCTGGCCATACAGGGCAAAGGCGACATGTTGGCCAAACTTGGCTCGGTTGTTGCGGCCGTCTCGATGCTGCTGTTTCTGTTTGTTCTGGTGCGCACCGGGCGCAAAACTGCCTGAAATAAAGCAATCACTAAAAATCCGTCGAAAAAACCGCCTGCAAAATCGACCGGAGACGCGATCAAAAAAACGGGCGCCGCGATGTCGCGACGCCCGTTGTGATTTCAGCCAATTCAGATCGGCAGCCGTCCAAAGCGGCCTTTAGGCCACTTCGAATTGCAGCGGCTTGACCTGACGGAACATGCCGGTTTCCTTCAGCTTGTTCAGCACCGGTGCGGGAACCACATCGTCGACATACAGCAGGGCAATCGCCTCGCCGCCTTTGTCGTGACGGCCCAGGGTAAAGTTGGCGATGTTGACGCTGTTTTCGCCCAAAGTCTTGCCCAGGGTGCCGATGATGCCCGGCATGTCCTCGTTGGTGGTGTAGAGCATATGCGACCCGATTTCGGCGTCGATATTGATGCCTTTGATCTGGATGAAACGCGGTTTGCCATCCGAAAATACCGTGCCGGCAATCGACCGTTCGCGGGTTTCGGTGACCACGGTCACCTTGACATAGCCGTCAAAGGCCCCGGATTTATGCTGGTTGGTGGTCGAGATCTTGATGCCGCGTTCTTCGGCGACAACCGGGGCAGAGACCATGTTGACCTCGGCGTTGGACGGTTTGATGATCCCGGCAATGGCGGCACAGTTCAGCGCCGCGAGGTTCATTTCGGCAACGGAACCGTCATACAGGATGTTGATCGCCTTGATCGGATCATCGGTCATCTGGCCGATGAAGGCCCCAAGATGGCCGGCCAGTTTGACCCATGGGCCCATGACCTTGGCTTCTTCGGCGGTGACCGATGGCATGTTCAGCGCGTTTTCCACCGCGCCGGTCAGCAGATAGTTCGACATCTGCTCTGCCACTTGCAGCGCCACGTTTTCCTGGGCTTCGGTGGTGGCCGCGCCCAAATGCGGGGTGCAGACAACGTTGGGCAGGTTGAACAGCGGGTTTTCCTTGGCCGGTTCTTCGGTGAACACGTCAAACGCCGCGCCCGCCACATGGCCGGATTTCAAGGCATCTGCCAGGGCTTCTTCGTCGACCAGACCGCCACGGGCACAGTTGATGATCCGCACGCCCTTTTTGGTTTTGGCGATGTTTTCCCGGCTCAGGATGTTGCGGGTGCTGTCGGTCAGCGGCACGTGCAAAGTGATGAAATCGGCGCGGGCCAGAAGCTCGTCCAGTTCAACCTTTTCCACACCGATCTTGTCGGCCTTGTCCTGGCTCAGATAGGGGTCATAGGCCACGACCTTCATCTTCAGGCCCTGCGCCCGGTCGCAGACGATGCCACCGATGTTGCCGGCACCGATCACGCCAAGCGTCTTGTTGGTCAGCTCGACCCCCATGAATTTCGACTTTTCCCATTTGCCGGCATGGGTCGAGGCGCTGGCCTCGGGGATTTGCCGCGCAACGGCGAACATCATGGCAATCGCGTGTTCGGCAGTGGTGATCATGTTGCCAAAGGGCGTGTTCATCACGATCACGCCTTTTTTCGACGCGGCGGGCTTGTCGATGTTGTCGGTGCCGATACCGGCGCGGCCGATCACCTTGAGGTTGGTGGCGTTTTCAAGGATCTTTTCGGTGACTTTGGTGGCCGAACGGATGGCCAGACCATCGTATTGGCCAATCACTTCGGCCAGCTTGTCCTTGTCTTTGCCAAGGTCGGGCTGGAAATCAACGTCGATGCCACGGTCGCGAAAGATCTGAACGGCGGCTTCGGACAGTTTGTCGGAAATGAGAACTCTGGGTGCGGTCATTGCGATACATGCCCCGGACGTGATCCGGGGCCTCCTGATAAGGGTGTTTGGAGTGAGGTCCCGGATCAAGTCCGGGACACTGTTAGCTCTGTGTCAGGCGGCTTCGGACAGGGCCGCGATTTCGGCGTCAAACGCCCATGCCAGCCAAGGCAACATCGCTTCGACGTCAGCAGTTTCCACCGTGCCACCGCACCAGATCCGCAGACCGGCAGGTGCATCGCGATAGGCACCGACATCCAGTGCCACGCCTTCGGCTTCAAGCCGTTTGGCGACCGCTTTGGCAAAAACAGCGCCATCGGTGATGCGATCATCGGTGAATTTCAGGCAGACGCTGGTGTTGGATTGTGTCGCCGCATCGACAGCGAGATTGGCAATCCAGTCATTGGCCTCACAAAACGCCTGAATGGCACCGGCATTGGCGTTGGCGCGGGCGATCAGCCCTTGCAGCCCACCAACCGAGCGTGCCCAATCCAGTGCCACAAGGTAATCTTCAACCGCCAGCATCGAGGGCGTGTTGATGGTTTCACCCTTGAAGATACCTTCGATCAGCTTGCCGCCTTTGGTCAGGCGGAAAATCTTGGGCAGGGGCCATGCCGGGGTATAGCTTTCCAACCGTTCCACCGCGCGCGGGCTCAGGATCAGCATGCCATGTGCCGCTTCGCCGCCCAGCACCTTCTGCCAGGAGAAGGTGGTCACATCCAGCTTGTCCCAGGGCAGGTCCATCGCGAAAGCGGCCGATGTGGCGTCGCAGATGGTCAGCCCGTCCCGGTCGGCGGGGATGGCATCGCCGTTCGGCATGCGCACGCCCGACGTGGTGCCGTTCCAGGTGAACACAACATCGGTCGCGTAATCGACTGCGGCCATGTCAACGATTTCGCCATAGTCGGCGGTCTTGATCTCGGCATCCAGTTTCAGCTGTTTGACCACATCGGTGACCCAGCCCGCGCCAAAGCTTTCCCAGGCGCACATGGTGACCTTGCGTTCGCCCAGCAGCGACCACATCGCCATTTCCACCGCACCGGTGTCAGAGGCCGGCACAATACCGATTTTATAGTCGGCGGGGATGTTCAGGATCTCGCGGGTTTCCTCGATGGCCGCTTTCAGCTTGGCCTTGCCCACGGCAGCGCGGTGCGACCGGCCAAGGGCGGCGTCCGACAGCTTTGACAATTCGAATGTGGGGATTTTGGCACAGGGGCCAGAGGAGAAACGCGGATTCGTCGGCCGAGTGGCCGGTATTTGCATAGCCATGTAGCTATCCTTCCAGATAAGCGCCCTTCGTTGGGGAAGGGTGTCCCGCTTGCCGCAATATTGGGCTTTGCGATTCTGCACAACAGCAAAAACGTCGCGGGGGAAACCATAGGGTCAGAAAGACAGGCGCAGGCCGTTCCGATAGGAAACACCATGCCGCCCTCAATCTGGCAGTGGCATTTTTGCGGCCGGTGCGGTAGGGGCAGGCCGGACAGAGAAAGGCCGCGACCGATGTATATTTGCACCCTGATTGCCAAACCCGGTGACCTGACACCCGCAGTGACCGAAGCGCTGCGCAATGCCTGGGGCGGGGGGGATCTGATCTGGTTGGCCGCGGATGAAGCGGCAGAATTCCCGCTGGATGTGATGCCGGACAATCGCTGGCAGGTTTGGCAGGATATGCAGGCGCTGGGTGTCGACCTGAGTGTGCAACCTGCACAGGGGCGGCGCAAAAAGATGCTTCTGGCTGATATGGACAGTACGATGATCCAGCAGGAATGCATTGATGAGTTGGCCGAAGAGGCCGGGGTCGGCGCGCGGGTGAAGGAGATCACGGCGCGGGCGATGAACGGTGAATTGGATTTTGACGGCGCGCTGCGCGAACGGGTTGGTTTGTTGAAGGGCCTGCCGGAGGCCATCATCGGTCAGGTGCTGGAAAACCGGATCACGCTGATGCCGGGCGGCAAGATGTTGCTGGCGACGATGAAGGCAAATGGTGCCTATTGCGCCCTGGTGTCGGGCGGCTTTACCGCCTTTACCGCGCGCGTGGCCGAACGGCTGGGGTTTGACGAAAACCGTGCAAACACGCTGATCATCGCTGATGGTGTTCTGACCGGCGAGGTTGGCCTTCCGATTTTGGGCCGTCAGGCCAAGGTCGAGGCACTGGAGCAGATCACCGCACGTCTTGATCTGGCGGAGGCGGATGTGATCGCGGTGGGCGATGGGGCCAATGATCTTGGCATGTTGGGTCGTGCCGGCGCGGGGGTTGCGCTACATGCCAAGCCTTCGGTGGCGGCGGAATGCGATATTCGGGTAAATCATGGCGATTTGACCGCGTTGCTGTATTTGCAGGGTTATGCAAAATCGGATTTTGTGTCCGAGACCTAAGTCTGCTGTGCGGATTTATCCTGCGACACCCGGGGGGCCAGCCCCCCGGAACCCCCCGGGATATTTCTGGTCAGATGAAGGTCAAGCGAAACGCCCAGGGTCGAGTGCGGCGACCACATGTGGTGCCAGGGCAGGAGCCCGTTCAAGCGTGAGGTCGGCGATGAGTTGCGATGTCGCGACCGCGGTTTGAAACCCATAGCCGCCCTGACCCGCCAACCAGAAAAAGCCGGGTGTGGTTGGGCAGGCCCCGACCACCAGCGTTCTGTCCGGCGCGAAGGTGCGCAGCCCGGCCCAGTTCGCCGTGACGCGGGTCACGGGTTCGGTGACCATCGCCTCGTATCGTGCCAGACCTTCGGCCAGCACCATGTCATCAGCCCAGGCGTCCTGTGGCGGCAGCGGATCTTCGTCCGCAGGAGAGATCAGAAGGCTGCCAGCTTCTGGTTTGGCATACCATGCGTCGCCGGCGGCCAGCAGGAAAGGCCAGTCGCGGACGTCCTGCCCGCCGGGGGCCGGGATGCGGGCCATCGAGCGGCGCATGGGTTGCAGGCCGATCCGTGGCGCTCCGGCCAGATCCGCAATCTCATCCGCCCAGGCCCCTGCGGCATTGATCACGATGTCAGCCGTATGCGCCCCGCTTTGGGTGTTGAGACGCCAGCGCCCGCCGCGCCGCGTCAGGGCGGTGATGCGCGATCCGGTCAGCAATGTGGCGCCGTCCGCCAGCGCCCTTCGGCGGAAGTTTTGTAGCAATAGATCCGTGTCGAGGTCGAACACCGGCCCCGACGCGGCAAAACCGCAGGTGGCCGGGTTCAGGATCGGGACCTGGGCCCGGGCATCGGCCATCGGGATTTCGGTCAACGCAAGTTCCGCCGCGTCGTGAGAGAATTGTGCCGCCTGATCCGGGCCGGCCACCAACAGCATGTTGCGCGGGCGCAGGACGCCGCCGTCGCTTTGGTGCAGATAGGGCGCGCTGGCGCGGTTCAGGGCCTGCACCACCGCGTTGCCATAGCTGTCAAGGAACATGGCCGCTGAGCGGCCAGAAGAATGATAGGCAAGATGGTCCTCGGCCTCAAGCAGGGTGACGGTGCCATGGGCGGCCAGCCGCGCGGCGGCAGAGACGCCCGCAATGCCGCCGCCGATGATCACGATATCTGTCACGCCTCCTCCAGCCGATCTGTCGCGGGGGGCGGTGTCGGCGTCAGATCGGTCAGGCGTTGGTAGAGTGCATCGTCCATGGCGAATGCAAGCGCGTCCAGCGACGGTTGCAATTGCGCCACCGAGCGGGCCGAAATGATTGGATGTGGCGCAGCCGAATGACGTGCCGCCCAGGCCACCGCCAGCGTAGCGGGATGTGTGCCCAGCTCGCGCGCGATATCGGTCAGCCCGGCGGCGGCATCCTGCATCCAGTCCGGGCCATACCGTTGTGCATATTTCGTGTCTTCGGCCAGCCGCCCGGCCTGGCCATTGGCGTATTTCCCGGTCAGCAACCCACCGCCCAGCGGCGAATAGGGAAAGGCCGTGATATATTCGCTGGCACACATCGGCAGGAGTTCGACCTCTGCCTGACGTTTTACCAGATTATACATCGGCTGGATGGCATCAATTTCGGTGCCAAATTCCGCCGCAACCGCTTGGGCCTTCATGACCTGCCAGGCGGCATAGTTCGACACGCCGATATAGCGAATGCGCTTTTGATGCTGCAATTCGGCCAGTGCCTTGAAGGTTTCTTCCAGCGGGGTGCGGTCGTCCCAACGGTGCATGTAAAACAGATCGACCGTTTCCAGCCCCAATCGCCGGCTGCTTTCGTCAAAGCTTTTGCGGATGTTGTCCGGGGCAGATCCGCCAGAGTAAATTGCCTTGGTGGCAATGAACACCTGATCGCGGTCGGTGATGCATCCGCCCAAAATCTCTTCGGATTGGCCGTTGTTATAGGCATGTGCGGTGTCGAAATGATTGATGCCCGCTGCGCGACATGCGTCAAACATTGCGCGTGAAGCGGCCTCATCGGCTTTGCCGCCGAATTGCATCGCGCCAAAGGCAAAGCGGCTGATCGGTGTGCCGTCGATTGTGGTCAATGACATGGTTTATCCTTTGACATAGGGGTCTTTGGGGCTGCGGTCGTCGCTCAGCGATTGTTGCCGCCGGGTTACCAGACGCTCGATCGCATCTGCCAGATGTACCTCGGCGATATTATAGTCGCCCGCCGCGGTTCGGATGCGATGCGCTTCGATCATCACATCGGCATGGGTACAGCCCATCGGCGGCTCAAATCGGTAACAGGCCAGTTCAATCAACAGGCCTAGCGGCTCGCGGAAATAGATCGAATCCATGAAGCCGCGATCCTTGATGCCGGAATGGGTGATCCCGCGCGCATCAAGCCGGTCGGCGCATTGGCTGAACGTCGCTCTGGAGACATTGAACGCCAGATGATGCACACAGCCCGGATCGGCGGGGGTCGTTTTATGCGTCGCCTGGCGCTTTTCATTGGTGAATATGGTGATGAGCCGCCCATCGCCGGGGTCGAAATACAGATGGCCTTCGTCCGGGTTGTCCAGATTGGGTTGATCGAAAATGAACGGCATGCCCAGCACACCTTCCCAGAAATCAAGGCTGGTTTGGCGATCGGCACCGGTCAGCGTGATGTGGTGCACGCCCTGAACCTGAAGCTTTTTCATGATGGCATCCTCCCTTTGGCGGCACGATAGCAATTGATTGCCAAAAAGCGAGGGGGTGCAGGCAGAATTGGCCGCCAACCCGGTCATTCCTGTCACGCGCTAACAGTTTTGGTTGTATTCACCTGAAATTGACATGACATTGCGGCAGGCTCTGCTGTCGGAGATGTGCCAACAGGGGGCTTGCAAGATGCAAAGAGGGGGGCGGGATGACAACCGTATTGGGCTGTATCGCGGATGATTTCACCGGCGCGACCGATTTGGCCGGGCTCTTGGCCCGCAGTGGCGTGCCCTGGACCTATTGCCAATCGGGCGGTCAGCAGATCGCGCTGACCCTGAAATCCGGCAACTTCGGCTCCGAGACCTTCTTTACCGATGCGCAGGAAAGACTGGCGTCATGAGCGTCGAGGCCCGCTTGCGTGAACAGATCTGCCTGCTGGCGAAATCCATGTTCGACCGTGGCCTGACCGGCGGCAGCACCGGCAATATCTCGGCCCGGACCGAAGATGGCGGGTTGTTGGTCAGCCCCACCGGCACCAGTTTCGGGCGGCTCGATCCCGGACGGCTCAGCCGCTTTGACGCCAGTGGCACACATATCAGCGGCGACAAACCGACCAAGGAAATGCCGCTGCATTCGGCGTTTTATGACACCCGCAGCACGGCGGGCGCGGTGGTGCATCTGCATTCCTGCCACTCGGTCGCGCTGTCGATGATGCCGGATGCGGACGAGGATAATTTCCTGCCGCCGCTCACGCCTTATGGCATCATGAAACTGGGCCGGGTCAAGCTGTTGCCGTTCTTCCTGCCCGGCGATCCAGAGATGGGCGAGGCCGTGCGCGGTCTGGCCGGTAAACGCAGTGCCGTCATGCTGGCCAATCATGGGCCGGTGGTGGCGGGCAAGGATATCGAGGCCGCCTGCAACGCCATCGAAGAGCTGGAGGATACCGCGCGTCTGGCGATGATGACCCGTGGTCTGAACCCGCGCGGAATCGGCCCGGATATGGTGCAGAAACTGGTGACGAAATTTAATGTGGAGTGGGACGGATGAAGTTTTCTGCCAATCTGGGATTTCTGTGGAATGACCGCCCGCTGCCGGATGCCATTCGCGCCGCCAAAACCGCAGGTTTTGATGCGGTGGAATGTCATTGGCCTTATGACGTTCCGGCGGCCGAAACCAAGGCCGCGCTGGACGAAACCGGCCTGTCCATGCTGGGTCTAAACACAAGCCGGGGCAATCTGGCGGCGGGCGAAAACGGTCTCAGCGCGCTGCCCGGACGCGAGGCCGAGGCGCGTGCCGCGATTGATGTCGCGCTGGATTATGCCCGGATCATCGGTGCCGCCAATATCCATGTGATGGCCGGTTTTGCCAGCGGTGCTGCGGCGCAACGCACCTTTGTCGGCAACCTGAAATATGCCTGCAAACGGGCGGCGCAGCAGGGGTGTACCATCCTGATTGAGCCGCTCAACAAATACGATGCTCCGGGCTATTTCCTCAGCAAGACGGAACAGGCGCTGGATCTGATTGATGCGGTGGGGGCGGACAATCTGAAACTGATGTTTGATTGCTACCATGTGCAATTGATGGAGGGCGATCTGAGCAACCGGATCGAAGCGTTGATGCCCTGGATCGGGCATATTCAGTTTGCATCGGTCCCGGATCGCGGCGCGCCGGATCACGGCGAGATCAATTATGGCCATATTTTCGGGGTCTTGTCGGGGCTGGGCTATGGCGCGGCGCTGGGGGCGGAATACAAACCGGGCGGGGACACCGATGCCACGTTGGGATGGATGAAGACGATAGGGGGCCGGACATGACAAAATCGCTTAGCCAGCAATTGGACGTGCGTCATCCGATGTTCAACCCGCTGTGGCGGCGCATTGCGCTGGTCGGGGTCACCGGTGGATGGACGGTGTTTGAACTGATCAATGGCAATTATGTCTGGGGGCTGCTCTTTGGTGCGGCGGTGGCCTGGTGCGGCTATCATTTCTTTTTCAACTGGGAACACCAGGCGCCGCTCGACAAAGAGGAGTGACCCCTCAGGCGGCCATCACCCAACCGGCACCAGATGATTGTCCCAGGCGCGTGTCGCATGGGACAGCGGCTTCAGCCGGTCCCGCACCGCCAGAATGCCGCCCAATCCATCGGTTGCGACAAGCCCGGCGGTCCCTGCCGCCAGCCCACAGACATCCGCCCGCAAATGGCTTTGCTGAAATGCGCCGTTGCGATCAAACAGATGCACTCGCCCGCCACGCGGCGAGGTAATGCCAACCGTGTCCCCGGCGATTGCCACGCTGCCGGCATAGCCCTGCATCGCCAATTGCTCGGCCTCGGGGGCGGTGCAGAGCACGGGCGGCGTTCCACGCCGGTGCAGGCCCAGAAGCGGCACCGCATCCGGCAGCGCGCCCTGCCATTGCATCGCAAAGGCCAGCATGCCCGCGTCCCAGGCGATGTGCCGGATCGAAGCATGGTGCAGCGCTGCGGGCAGGGTCACCTGATCCAGCAACGCGCCTTTGGCCGTCAGGTAGCTGAGGTTCGGGCGCATGGTGTCCAGGTTCAGCTTGTCGCGCCCATGGTCGGGGTGGGTGCGAATGCCGCCATTGGCGACCGCAAGGACATCCCCGGGCAGTGCCAGAACCTCATGCGGGCCGATCCCGCCTGAGGTGATTTCGCCGATGCGGGCATAGCCGTCATCGCGCGCCCACAGCCCAAGAAGCCCCTGACCGCTGGCAATGTCGTTTTCGGTGGTGACCAGAACGCGACCCCCGGCAATGAATGCGCCGTGGCCGTAAAAATGCCGCCCCTTGGGGGTGGTCAGACGATGGCTGATTGTGCCGCGCATGCAGTCAATGACCAGCGCGAAATCACCGGGGCGGCGGGCAAATGCCACGGCCTCTGGCGCGGTGGGGTGGGCGGTGGCCGCATGGCCGCGACCGGGAAGCGCAATGCGAAACAGGTCATGGCCCCTGTCATCCAGCCCAAACAGGGCATAGCCGCCGTCGCCCTCTCTTGCGGCCGCAAGGAATGACGGATTGTTGGCATCTGCCCATGTCGCGCCGGGCAGCGACGCGCCGGCCAGAAGGGCCGCAAGAAACGCACGCCGTTGCATGGGCTAGTCCCCGTCGGCAGAGTTGAATCCCTGGCTCAGCCCCATGCCCCCGCCTATTTCCGCCGCCAGCGCATCGCGCACATAGGCCACCTTTTGTTGCAGGATCTCGACCCGCAAGCGGCCAGTGGGATCGGAGACGCCGGCGAAAATCGGGTCGTCCAGCGCCGCCGCCGTATCAAAGGCGGCGTCAAAGGCGGCTTCGGATGCCGGGATCGGTGCATCCGCCATGGCGCGGGCCAGATCGCGCAGCGCCGATAGCGACAGCACCACATTGCGCAGCGAACGTCCGGAGCGCCGCGCTTCGGCCCGGGTTGGGCGCGGGCGGTCAAATGTGCCCAAGGGACGGCCAAGGCGTTGATCCTTGGTGAACTCCACCCCCGTCAGCAGCACGGTGTAAAGCGTCTGATCGACTTCGCGCGCGGCGAGATAGGTGGTGTTGTCTACTGCGCCGGCGCTGGTCATCACCTGGGCGTAATCCGCCCAATCGGTTGCGATGTCCCCGGCCATCCGTTCCAGATCGGCGGCGATGGCGATCACCAGCCGACAGGTGTAATCCTGCGCGGTGAAACTGTCGCCATACAGCAGATGCTCCAGGCCAAAGAAGCCGCGCGCGGCAACCGAGACTTCGGCAAATTCCGCCGGATCATCCACCACGGGGTCGGCGTCGGCAATCAATTGCGCCAGCGCCTTTGGCCCGGCGCCGCGGCTGTCTGGCCAGAATGCAATCGCCAGCGCCCGCCCGTCGCGTTCAATCGGGCCAAAGGTCAAATGGCTGGCGCCCAGCCAGGCATCGAACGCTTGGTGATAGGCCGGGATCACCGACGGTGCCGAACAATCCTGAACCGCGACCTCATGAAGCGCCGCACTGGCGCTGGCGAAATTCGCAATGGCTGGGCGAATATGGTCGTCCAGCACGTGGGTCAGATCGGCATGGGCCGTGGTGGCGACGCAAACCGCAACAGCGGCAATCAGGGACTTCATCACAGGCTCTCCAGGAAACGGATCAGGGCGGCGCGGTCTTGGGCGGGCATGTCGACCACTTGGGTCTTGGCGGTCTCGGCCTCGCCGCCGTGCCACAACACGGCCTCAAGCAAGGACCGCGCGCGACCGTCATGCAGGAATTGACTGTGACCGCTGACCTGTTGGCTCAGGCCGATCCCCCACAGCGGCGGGGTGCGCCATTCGCGCCCCGTTGCCACGCCTTCGGGGCGATTGTCGGCCAGGGCATCGCCCATGTCGTGCAGCAGGAAGTCCGAATAGGGCCAGATCAGCTGAAACGACTGGGGGTCGCGGTCGACCAGCCGGTGGGTGACGTATTTCGGCGTGTGACAGGCGGCGCAGCCGGTGTCGTAAAAGACCTGTTTGCCGCGCAGCACCACCGGATCGTCGACATCGCGCCGCGCCGGGACACCAAGATTGCGCGAGTAAAAGGTGACGAGATCCATGCCGATCTGATCAATCTCGAACACCCGGTCGTCGCCGTCGCCATGTGGCGCATTCTGACAGGCGGATTGCGCCGGGGTGCAGTCGCCGCCCCCCGCAGGAAACAACGGGCTGGCAATCCCGATGTCACCAGCAAAGGCGGCGGCGCTTTGTTCTTCGACCGTCGGCTTGCCGCCTTTCCAGCCGAACCGGCCGAGCATCGGCGCATCATGCACCAGCGACCAATTAATTGCGGCGCGCCCGGAAATGCCGTCGCCGTCGCGGTCGTCCGGGTCGGCCTGGGCCAGAATATCCGCCGCCGGAATTGCCTCGATCAGCCCGAGGCCGATCATTGGCGGGGCAACGCGGGGCGACAGCTGGACAATGTCGGCCAGCGGGCCATAGCCGGGATCGCGCAGGTCATATTCCGGGACGCGCAGCATCGCGATTTCGCCACCAGACAGCGGCAGGGTGATGTCGTTGTACTGTACCACCATCTGCGCTTCGGCGGCGTGACCCTGCATCGCCAGATCCTGAAGCTGCCCGCCATAGGTCGGCTCTGGTCGGGTGCGGGGGGTGTCGACGCCGATACCGGCCAGATAGCGTTCCAACCGGGTGGCCGGGGCATCCGCCGGGGCGGGCACCGACAGGCGCAGGAACATGGACACCCGCGAATCCGCTTCGCCTTCGGGTGTATGGCCGCGCCCGTCCTTTAGATGGCATCGCTGACACGACCGGGCATTGTACAGCGGACCCAATCCATCAGAGGCCAGTGTAGACGAGGGCGAAGACACCCACAGTTTGCGAAACAGGCCATTGCCAAGCTTGAAGTCCAATTCGCCGTCAAAGCCAATATTGGCCGAGGGCTGCGAATAGGCATCCGCATCACTGCGCGCCCGCACCGTCGCGGCCCCGCCCGGATTGGTTTCAAAGGCTTCGGCTTTGGTGAAATCTGTGGTCGGCGCGACGACAGCGGCAATACGGTCCGCTTCGGCGTCGGTTCGCGCGATGATGTTCAGATGCAAATCATCCAGCGTAACTGTCCCGGCATCCGCCGCCATTGCCGCGCCCATCAGGGCGAGGACCATCAGTGAACATCGCATCGTGCCAAACCTTACTGGCGCGCCACCGGTGCGGCGCGCCGAAATGGGATTATTCCGCTTCGTTTGCCGGTTTGGCCTGAAGCTGTCCATACTTTGCGTCGCCCAAAGTGCCATAAAGGTCGATCTGGGTTTCAAGAAAGTCGATGTGACCTTCTTCGTCGGTGATCAATGCCTCGAACAGGTTCTTGGACACATAGTCGCCGACCTTGTCGCAATGTTCGCGGGCCTCGATATAAAGCGTGCGGGCGTCATGTTCGCCGGCCAGATCGGCCTCCAGCGTTTCCTTGACGTTTTCGCCGATGCGCAGCGGGTCCAGTTTTTGCAGGTTCGGATGGCCCTCAAGAAACAGGATGCGCTGAATCAGTTTGTCAGCATGGTGCATCTCTTCGATGCTTTCGGCGCGGGATTTATCCGCCAGATGGCCAAAACCCCAGTCTTCTTGCAGCCGGTAATGCAGCCAATATTGGCTGACTGCGGTCAATTCCGACCGCAATGCGGCGTTCAGATATTCGATGACTTTTTTGTCGCCCTTCATCGTGACGTACTCCTTTTCTTGCGATCCCGCAGGTTTTGCAGGTTGGCTGGAACTTCAATACTGGGGCTATTTGCCATCGTGTCCAGAAACAGCGGCAAACATCCGCCACAATCGGCGCGCTTGCCCAATGCGCGATAGATTTTGCCGGGGGTGATGATCGTGTCACTGTCGGCGGCCCGCATCCAATCCATGGCGGCGTGGATGTCGGTGTCGCGGATGTTTTGGCAATGGCAGACAATCATGATGTTCCCCTTGGGCAAAGGGCCGGGGCAAAGGCGCGCCCCGGCAATTGGCTTATTGGAAGTCGGTCGGATTTACTGGAAAACCGCGTTGGGATTGTCGAGGCTGTCGGAGCCTTCAAAGCCGATTTGATCCAGCTCCAGCGCGCTGACCGCGCGTTCGATTTCGCGGGTCTGCGCAACCAGACCGTCAACCGCCCCCATGATCAGCGCTTCACCGGCTTCGTTGCCGCGTTCCAGCATCTGGTCATAAGAGAAGCCCGCCTCGGCGGCGGTTTTGATCTGGCCCAGTTCCATCATTGTATGGCTGAGGGCCGTGCGCAGGGCGGCGTCGGTGGCGGCATCTGCGGCGGCGACCAGCGACGATAGGCTTTCACCGGACACAACCGTGCCATCCACCCGGACATATTCGCCAAGATAGACGTTCTGCACGCCCAATCCGTCATAGTAATGGCTGTTGTGGGTGTTGTCGGAGAAGCAGTCATGCTCTTCTTCCGGGTCGTTCAGCATCACGCCCAGTTTCATCCGCTCGCCCGCTTGTTCGCCATACGACAGCGATCCCATGCCGGTCAGGATTGCCACGATGCCGGCGTCTTCGTCGGCGGTCACGGCGGTGCGACCTTCGCCGCCTTCAGCCCATTGTGCGGCCATCCATTCCAGATCCGCCACCAAAAGATCGGTCGCAGCCTGAAGATATGCGCTCCGACGGTCGCAATTGTTGTTGGTGCAGTCGTCTCCAGTGCCGAAATCGGTCCAGGGACGGTTGCCCGCGCCATGTTCGGTCCCGTTCAGATCCTGCCCCCAGAGCAGGAATTCAATCGCGTGATAGCCGGATGCGACGTTTGATTCGACTTCATCGGCCTCGTGCAGCGTCTCGGAGATCAGTTCGGGGGTGATGTCAGAGGCGTCGATGTCGGTGCCAGACAGGGTGAATTCCGGGTTCGCCACCACGTTCAGAACCGCATATTCGTTTTCATCCGTCGCGCCGCCATAGGCCGCATCAACATAGTCAATCAAACCCTCATCCAGCGGCCAGGCGTTTACCTTGCCTTCCCAGTCATCAACGATGGCGTTGCCAAAGCGGAACACCTCGGTCTGTTGATAGGGAACGCGCGCAGCGAGCCATGCGGCGCGGGCGGTTTGCAGCGCCTCGGCGGATGGCTCGGCAATCAGCGCCTCGACTGCGGTCTGCAAGGTGCGCGCGGTGGTCAGGCTGTCTTCATATCCGGCTTGGGCGATATCGGCATAGGTGTTCAGCACCTCGGCTTTGCCAGCAAAGGCGGGCAGCGCGGTTGTTGCGGTCAATGCCATCGCAATCGTCAGGGATTTCATATCGGGGTGTCCTTTGCGTCTTGGAATGTCCGGATGCCTACACGTGAATTTCCGAGTGCCGGACGGGTTGCCAAATACCTGACTTTATCTGTTGGAAATGTCAATGCTGACTTTTTTAGTCGGACAAATACAGGCGGCTGCATCGCCTGCGACCTATGTGTTAGCCTTGGGGAATTGACGTCAGCCGCGATCTGGGAAACGCCTCATGAAACTTGCCCCCGCCACCCCGGAACTGCCGGTGCGCGATGTGATATCCGCGCAAATCCACTATCGTGACCGTTTCGGATTCGACATCCGATGGCATAATCCTGAGGGCCGGATCGGCGCGGTGTCACATGGGGAATGCGCGTTGTTTCTGCGCGCAGGCGCCGGCGCACCGGCTGTTGTCTGGATCTTTGCAGAGGATGTTGTGGCCGTTTATGCCGATCTCATCCAGCGGGGCGCCGAGATTGTCGACCCGCTTGCGGACCGGCCTTGGGGATTGCGCCAATTCACCGCGCGGGATGGTGACGGCAATATCCTGCACTTCTTTCACGATCTGGATCGTTGATCCCTGTGCCGTGCATTTGGTCCTGAAATAGAAATCCCGCCCGAACCAATTTCCGGGCGGGATCAGATGTCAGACTTGGCTGGCCTAGGCGGTCAGATCAAACCGGTCGGCATTCATCACCTTGGTCCATGCGGCGACAAAATCGCGGGCAAACTTTTCGGCGTTGTCGTCCTGGGCATAGACCTCGGCATAGGCGCGCAGGATGGAATTCGACCCGAACACCAGATCGGCGCGTGTTGCCGTCCATTTCACATCGCCGGTCTTGCGATCCGCAATGTCATAGGTGGTGCGGCCGGTGGGTTTCCACGAATTGCCCATGTCGGTCAGGTTGACAAAGAAGTCATTGGTCAACGCGCCGACACGGTCGGTGAACACGCCATGGCTTGTCCCGCCAAAGTTGGTGCCCATCACCCGCATGCCGCCAACCAGAACGGTCATCTCATGCGCCGTCAGGCCCATCAATTGTGTCCGGTCCAGCAGCATTTCCTCGGCGCTGACGGCATAATGCTCTTTCAGGAAGTTGCGATAGCCATCGGCCAGCGGTTCCAGAGCATCAAAGCTGTCGGCATCGGTCATTTCATCCGATGCATCGCCACGACCGGGGGCAAACGGCACGTCGATGTCCTGACCGCCGGCCTTCAGCGCCTGTTCGATCCCCACATTGCCGGCCAGCACAATCACGTCGGCAAGCGATGCGCCGGATGCGGCGGCAATTGGTTCCAGAACCGCCAGCACCTTGGCCAGACGTTCGGGTTCGTTGCCGACCCAATCCTTTTGCGGCGCCAGCCGGATACGGGCGCCATTGGCCCCACCGCGCATGTCCGATCCGCGATAGGTGCGGGCGCTGTCCCATGCGGTGCAGACCATTTCGGCCAGGCTCAGGCCGCTTGCGGCGATCTTTGCCTTGACCGCATCGACGTCATAATCGGTAGCGCCCGCCGGGATCGGATCCTGCCAGATCAGATCTTCGGATGGGACATCCGGGCCGATGTAACGCACTTTGGGGCCCATATCGCGGTGGGTCAGTTTGAACCATGCGCGCGCAAATGTGTCCGAAAAATAGGCCGGATCAGCGGCAAACTTCTGGCAGATGGCGTTATAGGCCGGGTCGACCTTCATCGCCATGTCGGCGTCGGTCATGATCGGCATGCAGCGGATCGACGGATCTTCGACATCGACCGGCATGTCTTCTTCCTTGATGTCCACCGGTTCCCATTGCCATGCGCCTGCGGGCGATTTCCGCAATTCCCATTCGTGGCCGAACAGCATCTCGAACCAGCCCATATCCCATTTGGTCGGGTTGGCGGTCCAGGCGCCTTCGATGCCGGACACAACGGTGTCGCGGCCCACGCCACGGCCCTTGGTGTTCATCCAGCCGATGCCCTGAAATTCCACATCCGCCGCTTCCGGGTCCGCCGAAAGATCATCGGCAGAGCCATTGCCGTGGCTTTTGCCGATGGTGTGACCGCCGGCGGTCAGGGCGGCGGTTTCTTCGTCGTTCATCGCCATACGCGCGAATGTTTCGCGGACCTGGGCGGCGGTTTTCATCGGGTCGGGTTGGCCGTTCACGCCCTCTGGGTTGACGTAGATCAGGCCCATTTGCACCGCAGACAGCGGGTTTTCCATTGTCTCGGGCTTTTCAACGTCGCCATAGCGGCCATCGGACGGCGCCAGCCACTCTTTTTCCGAACCCCAATAGACGTCTTCTTCGGGGTGCCAGATGTCTTCGCGGCCAAAGGCAAAACCATAGGTTTTCAACCCGGCTTCTTCATAAGCAATGGTGCCGGACAGGATGATCAGATCCGCCCAGGAGATCTTGTTGCCGTATTTCTTCTTGATCGGCCAAAGAAGGCGGCGGCCCTTGTCGGTGTTGACGTTGTCCGGCCAGGAATTCAGCGGCGCAAACCGTTGGTTGCCTGTGCCACCGCCGCCACGGCCATCGGCCAGACGATAAGACCCCGCCGCGTGCCATGCGACCCGCGCGAACATGCCGACATAGCTGCCCCAATCGGCGGGCCACCAGTCCTGGCTGTCGTGCATCAGAGCGCGCAGATCGGATTTCAGCGCCTCGACGTCCAGCGATTTCAGCGCCTCACGATAGTTGAAGTCGCGGCCCATCGGGTCGGTTTTGGTGTCGTGTTGGTGCAGAATGCTGAGGTTCAGCGCATTCGGCCACCAGTCCATGACTGATGTGCCGGAAGAGGTCATGCCGCCGTGCATGACCGGGCATTTGCCGCCGGTGGGTGTGTCGTTTCCGTCCATGTCTACATCTCCGATGTTGGATGTGGTGGGGTGTTTCAGTGTCGCCAAGAGGGTCGCAGACGCGACAGGGTGCCGTCCCGCGATGCGGGCAGCGGTTGTGTGTGACGAATCCTCCCTCTTGATCCTGAGGTGACGGTAACAAAGGAATGCGATACAAGAAAATTGTATTTCTGGATAAGTCTGATAAGAAAATCTTATGGAAAATATCACCCTGCGACAGCTTCGTTATTTTGAGTCTCTGGCCCGCCATGGTCATTTTGGGCGTGCCGCTGCGGCCTGTTCGGTGTCGCAACCGGCCTTGTCAGTTCAGATCAAGGAGTTGGAGACCACTCTGGGCGCCGTGTTGTTCGAACGCGGCACACGGCAGGCGCGCCTGACCGGATTCGGCGAAACCTTTGCCGAGCGGACCCGCGCGATCCTGCGCTCTGTGGACGAGCTGGGCGATCTGGCCCGCGCGGCGCGGGGGCGGTTGGTTGGACGGTTGCGCATTGGCATCATCCCGACGATTGCCCCGTATCTTCTGCCGCGGCTGATCGGGGCTTTGTCGCTGGGCTATCCCGGTATCGACCTCCAGGTGCGCGAATCCCGTACCGAGACCCTGATCCATGAGCTGGGCGAGGGGCGGTTGGACGCGGCCATTCTGGCGCTGCCGATTTCCGAGCATTGGTTGACGGAAGTGGCGTTGTTCACCGAAGATTTCGTTTTGGTGCGGCCTTCGGCGGATGCCGACCGCCCGGTGCCCGACCGCGACCAGCTGCGCGAAATGCGCTTGCTTCTGTTGGAAGAGGGCCATTGTTTTCGCGATCAGGCGCTCAGCTTCTGCAACATCCGTTCGGCCCTGTCGCGGGATGGGCTGGACAGCTCCTCGCTTTCGACATTGGTTCAGATGGTTGCGGCCGGTATCGGCGTGACATTGATCCCGGAAATGGCGGTGCCGGTGGAAACCCGATCGGCGGATGTGGCGGTGGCACAATTCGCCGCCCCCCGACCCAGCCGCACAATTGGCATGGTCTGGCGCAAATCTTCGCCACTGGCCCAGGAATTGGCCGATGTCGCCGATGTGGTGCGCGGTGTGGGCACCTTGGGTGATCTGGGGGCAACGGCGGCTGCGCGAACTTGACCCCGTGCCACGCCGCTGTAGGGTCGGGGCAAATTCAATCCAACCCCTGGAGTGCCTGACATGACCCAGCGCCTGCATCTGGTTTTCGGTGGCGAACTTGTCGACCCGTCGGAAAATACATTCAAGGATGTCGATGACATTCATGTTGTCGGGATTTACCCGGATTACGAAAGCGCTTATGACGCATGGAAAGACGCGGCCCAGCGTACGGTGGACAATGCCCACATGCGTTATTTCATCTCGCATCTGCATCGGATGTTAGAGGGTGAGGACAAGGCCGCCGCCGCCAAAGAGGCCGACAGCTGACCAAGACCCCAGTCATTCCCCAACGCGTTCTTTCGGTGCAGGCCCATATGACATGGGCGCGCCGCCGCGAACGTGAGCCGGTGCAATACCCGCCGCGTCCGAATGGGGTGGTTGTCTGGGTGCATGCAACGCGTGGCCAGCGCATTTCTGCCATCATGCAATTGTCGGCGCGGCTGGTGTCCCAGCGGCAGAATGCATTTGTGCTGGTGACGCTGGCCCCCGGCGTGACCGGACCAAAGCGGTTGAAACGCAATATCATTTTGGCGGATGCGCCGGGATTGCATCCCGAGGATGTCATGGACTTTCTCGATCATTGGCGCCCGGAGCTCTGTTTGTGGACCTGCGGCGATCTGGTGGTGTCCCATATTGTCACCGCCGCTGAAGAGGGGGTGCCGCTTTATCTGGTGGATGCCAGCGAAACCGGATTCAACACCCGGCCTGTGCCTTATCTTCCGGATCCGACGCCGGCCGCGCTAGGCTATTTTACCATGATCATGGCCAGTGATGCCAATGCGGCGCGTCGGTTGCGGAAATTGGGATTGGCCGAAGATGATCTGACCATCACCGGACCGCTGCAAGAGGGCAGTGCCGCCATCCCCTGTAACCAGTCCGATCTGGATGCCCTGCGAGAGGCGATTGGCACCCGGCCGGTCTGGCTGGCGGCGATGGTGCAACCCGAGGAGCTGGCCACCATCCTGCGGGCGCATCGCGCCGTGTCGCGCTGGGCGCATCGGTTGATGTTGGTTCTGGTGCCGGACCGCCCGGAAATGGGCGATGAAATGGCCGAAAGGATGCAACGCGGCGGCATGTCCTATGTCCGCTGGTCGGATGGCGAATTCCCGGATGACGGGACCGAGGTCCTGTTGGCCGACACCTATGGCGAAATGGGGCTGTGGTATCGGCTGTCTCCGGCGTCTTTCATGGCATCGTCTTTGGTGGCGGGTCATGGTGGATGTGATCCGTTCGAACCTGCGGCGCTGGGGTCTGCGATCTTGTATGGCCCCAATATCGGGCGACATTTGCACGCCTATTCCCGCCTGGCAGAGGCCGGCGCCGCCCGCATCGTGCGTGATACCGATACGCTGACCAATGCGCTGAAACAGCTGATTGCGCCGGACCGGGCGGCGGCGATGTCGCTGGCCGCCTGGGAAATTGTGTCCGAGGGCGCACAGGTGACGGATCGGATCATGGATCTGATCCATGACACGCTTGATCTGGCCGAGGTCATTTGATGCGCGCTCCTGATTTTTGGTTCACATCGCCCGCCCGGCCCGCAATTGCGGCGCGCCTTTTGGCGCCATTGGCGGCGCTGACCGCGCGGGCCACGGCGCAACGGGTCGCCAGGGCACCGGATCTGCGGGCGGATGTGCCGGTGATCTGTGTGGGGAACCTGAATGCCGGCGGCACGGGTAAAACCCCGACGGTGATCGACATTGTTACCCGGCTGATTGCGCGTGGGCGTCAGCCTTTTGTGCTGTCGCGGGGGCATGGTGGACAGTTGACCGGCCCGGTGACGGTGGACCCCCGCCGGCATGGCGCGGGCGACGTTGGCGACGAGCCACTGTTGCTGGCGGCCTTTGCGCCGGTGGTTGTCGCGCGGGACCGGGCGGCCGGAGCACGCCACGCAATGGCGGCCGGGGCCGATGTTCTGGTGATGGACGACGGATTGCAAAACCCCGGACTGGCCCGTGACCTGTCGTTGATTGTTGTCGATGCGGCCAAAGGGTTTGGCAATGGCCGCTGTTTGCCGGCCGGTCCTTTGCGCGAACCGGTTGCCGTGGGGATGAAGCGCGCGGATCTGATCTTGTCGATTGGCGGCAAGACCGCTCAGGACGCGTTTTCGACGCAATGGGCCGGGCACATCACCCTGCCGCATCTGCGCGGCCAGCTGCAACCGCTGCAAACCGGGATGGATTGGGCGGGTCTGCGGGTGCTGGCCTTTGCCGGTATCGGCCATCCAGAGAAATTCTTTGCCACACTGCGTGCGCTTGGGGCCGAGGTCATTCGCGGCGAGGCGCTGGAGGATCATCAGCCCTTGACGCCTGCCATCATGGCCCGGTTGCAAAAAGAAGCGGAAAGTTTGGGGGCGCAGCTGGTCTGTACCGAGAAAGACGCCGTGCGTCTGCCGACGGGCTTTCGCCAAAGGGTGTTGACCCTGCCGGTCCGTCTGACAATTGACGACGATGCGGCACTTGTCGCGGCCTTGGATCGGCTGTTTTTGTGATCCACCCCGGAATGGGATGGATCAATTTTAGCGTCACGGGCAAGGTCGGGCCCGCCCAATGGTTTAGCCGATAGCCGCGGCCTTGACGTCATCGTCAATGAACGGGACGTATTGCGCAAAGTTGTCGGCGAACATCTGGACCAGCTTGGCCGCCTGGGCGTCATAAGCGTCCTTGGCACCCCAGGTGCGGCGCGGATCCAGCAGAACCTCGGGCACGCCGGGTACGTCGGTGGGCACGTCAAAGCCAAAGTTCGGGTCTTTGCGGAACTCGGCATCGGCCAGCGATCCGTCCAGCGCCGCCGTCAACAAGGCGCGGGTTGCCTTGATCGGCATCCGGCTGCCGGTTCCATAGGCGCCACCGGTCCAGCCGGTGTTCACCAGCCAGCAGGTTGCGCCGTGCTTGGCGATCTTTTCGCGCAGCAGGTTGCCATAGGCTTCTGGACGGCGCGGCATGAAGGGCGCCCCGAAACAGGTCGAAAAGGTCGGCTCTGGCTCTGTCACGCCACGTTCGGTGCCCGCCACCTTGGAGGTGAAGCCGGACAGGAAGTGATACATCGCCTGCGCCGGGGTCAACCGGGCAATCGGGGGCAGCACACCAAAGGCATCACAGGTCAGCATGATGATATTCTTGGGGTGCCCCCCCAGCGCGCTGGACGAGGCATTGGAAATGTATTCCAACGGATAGGCGCAGCGCATGTTTGCGGTCAGGCTGTCGTCTTCGAAATCGAGTTCCTTGGTCTCTTCGTCAAAGACCATGTTTTCGATCACCGTCGCGAATTTCGACGTGGTGGCATAGATTTCCGGCTCTGCCGTCGCGCTGAGGTTGATGGTCTTGGCATAGCAGCCGCCTTCGAAATTGAAGGTGCCGCGATCAGACCAGCCGTGTTCGTCATCCCCGATCAGAATGCGCGAAGGATCGGCCGACAGCGTGGTTTTGCCGGTGCCGGACAGGCCAAAGAACACAGCCGTGTCCACCGGATTGCCCACTGCATGATTGGCCGAGCAGTGCATCGGCATGATGCCTTTTTCCGGCAGCAGATAATTCAGCAGGGTAAAGACAGATTTCTTGTTCTCGCCTGCATATTCGGTGCCGCCGATCAGGATCAGCTTGCGGTCGAAATTCATCGCGATCACGGTGTCGGACCGGCAATTGTGCCGTTCCGGGTCTGCCTTGAAGCTGGGGCAATTGATGACGGTGAAATCCGCCACGAATTCGTTCAGATCCTCACGATCGGGCCGCCGCAGCATGTGGCGGATGAACAGCCCGTGCCAGGCCAGTTCCGTGACCATGCGCACGTCGATCGAATGCGCCGGGTCCGCCCCGCCGACCAGATCCTGCACAAAATAGTCGCGGCCCTTCATGTGGGCCAGCATGTCGTTGTAAAGATTGTCAAAACCTTCGGGCGACATGGCGGCGTTGTTTTCCCACCAGATCGTGTCAGCGACCGTGTCTGTTTTGACGACATGTTTGTCCTTGGGGGAGCGACCGGTGAATTTTCCGGTCGAGACAAGGAATGCGCCGCCTTTGCCGAGCTGGCCCTCTTTACGTTGCAGGGCGGCTTCGATCAGCGCCGGCTCCATAAAGTTATAATAGACATTGCCCAGTCCTTCGATCCCCTGATCTTCTAGCCGGAACTGCGGGTTGACCCGTCCTAATGTCATCTTGTCTCTCCATGTATCCGCAGAAATGGCGGAAGTCGTGGTTTTGGCGGCAAAAGCGCCGTCCCCGCAGCCAAGGCATTGGCTCCGGTGAATTCGGTGTAACATGGCTTTTTGGCTCGTGAACAGGAGGCATGCGCAAGTTAGCGCAATCAAATTGCCATTTAGCGCAATCATATTTCGCGGCCGTGTCGATGCGGGCACGAAATCCAGCGTTCAATGCGACAATTTAGTCATTCGTTTGTACTTTTCGGGTCTGCTTGGGGCAGGTCGGTTGCCCGATTCGCAGTTAAGGATTGATTGCGCGCCGCAAATCAAGGCATAATGGGGAAAAATTAAGGCAGCCGAGCAGTATAAGGACAAACAAATGTCTAAAATCGCCCTTGTGGACGATGACAGGAATATTCTGACATCCGTTTCCATGACGCTTGAGGCCGAAGGCTTTGAGGTCGAAACATATAATGATGGCCAATCCGCATTGGATGCATTCAATAAACGTCTTCCGGACATGGCTGTGCTGGATATCAAGATGCCGCGTATGGACGGCATGGATCTGTTGCAGCGGCTGCGCCAGAAAACCACCATGCCGGTGATTTTTCTGACCTCCAAAGACGACGAGATTGACGAAGTGCTGGGTCTGCGCATGGGCGCGGATGACTATGTGAAAAAACCGTTTTCCCAGCGGCTTCTGGTCGAACGTATTCGCGCATTGCTGCGGCGCCAGGATGCGATGGACAATGATATTGTCGGCGACACCGAAGAAACCAAGGTGATGGATCGCGGTGATCTGCGCATGGATCCACTGCGTCACGCTGTGGCCTGGAAGGGCAAGGATGTGGCGTTGACGGTGACCGAATTCCTGTTGCTGCAGGCCCTGGCCCAGCGCCCGGGTTTTGTGAAATCGCGCGATCAGCTGATGGATGTGGCCTATGACGATCAGGTCTATGTCGATGACCGCACCATCGACAGCCACATCAAACGTCTGCGCAAGAAAATGCGCTCTGTTGATGACGACTTTTCGGCCATCGAAACGCTTTACGGTATCGGTTACCGGTACAACGAAGAATAATGGCGCTGGTCGAGGAGATGGCTGTGCCCAACGCAGGCTCCAAGCGGCGCGGTGATGTGGTTCTTGGCGACGATTGGGTCGCCCCGGACGGCACCGTCGAACAGGAATTGCAGGATCGGCGGGCGCGGCGCGGCTTCTTTTCTCTGCGCACCTCGCCACTGACCCGCAAGATCATCATGTTCAACCTGATTGCGTTGAATGTGCTGGTTGGCGGTATTCTGTACCTCAATTCGTCGCGCGATGGTCTTGCCGCGCAGCGCGCCCAGGGGCTTGTCGGTGAAGCAGAGCTGATCGCCGACGTGTTCGAGGTGTTGCTGCCCGGCACCGCCCCGGTCAACCTCGCCTCTGGCGATGGGCTGGATGTCGGGGCCACGCTGGAGGGGATCGCGCTGCGGCGCGGGGCAGAGGTTTTTGTCTTCGATCAGGGGCAAAACATTGTCGGCCGGTCCGCATCGACCATTGGTGACGTTGAAACCGAAGCAGAAGGCCGGACCCTGATCACCGATCTTCTGGCGTCTATCTGGGATGCTGTGGCCGGGCTGGTCACCGATTCCGAAGAAGACCGCATTGCAGCTTTCGAAGAACATCTGATCGCATTGGCGGAACCGGCGCTGGCCGGCCAGACCACAGTGCGCACTACGGAATCCCACGATGGCGGCTCGGTCTTTACCGTCGGCAGCCCGATTGAACAAAATGGCCGCCCGATTGGTGCGGTTGTGTTGGTCTCGGCCGCGGGCGAGATTGACCGGCTGGTGCGCACCGAACGCGAGCGCGTGTTGCAGATGTTCCTGGTGGCCACATTGGTCTCTATCGGCCTGTCGCTGGTGTTGGCGTCGACCATTTCCAATCCGATCTCGGATCTTGCCGAAGCGGCAGAGCTGGGCCGCGATCGCGACCGCCGCAAGGAGCTGACGGGCCGGATACGCATTCCCGATCTGACCGCGCGCCCGGATGAAATCGGCCGCCTGTCGGGCGCATTGCGTGGCATGGTCACCGCTCTTTATGATCGGATTGATGCCAACGAACAATTTGCCGCCGACGTCGCACATGAAATCAAGAATCCGCTCGCCTCTTTGCGGTCCGCTGTTGGATCATTGCGCATGGTCAAACGCGAGGATCATCGCGACAAGCTTCTGGGCGTGATTGAGCATGATGTGCGCAGGTTGGACCGCCTGGTCAGCGATATTTCGGATGCCTCGCGGTTAGACAGCGAATTGGTCAAGGAAGACCAAGCCCAGTTTAACCTGCTGGCATTGCTTGGAAGTTTGAGCGACCACCTGGGCAAGGATGCACATGGCAAAGGGGTCGAATTCATCACCGATCTGCCCGCCGATCCGATTTTGGTGCATGGGCTGGAGGCGCGATTGGCCCAGGTCTTTGTCAATCTGATCACCAATGCGATCAGTTTCTGCGAAGACGGCGATGCCATTCGGGTCTGGGCGCGGCAACGGGAAAACCGGGTGCTTGTGGTTGTCGAAGACACCGGTCCCGGCATCCCGGAAGAGGCGCTGGGCAAGATCTTCAAGCGGTTTTATTCCCATCGGCCAGAGGCAGATTTCGGCAATAACTCGGGTCTTGGGCTGGCGATTTCGAAACAGATTGTCGAAGCCCATGATGGTGTGATCTGGGCCGAGAATATTCGCCCGACAGAGGCGGACATCACCTCGGAGCCGCTGGGCGCACGTTTCGTCGTCGGTCTGCCGGTTTGATGCGTGATGCCCGTCGCGGCTGACACGCCGGTTCATGCCAGTACGGTGGCATTTGCAGATCACGGCGTGATCATCCTTGGGGCTTCGGGCAGTGGAAAATCGGCCCTGGCCTTGGAGCTTTTGGCGCTGGGCGGCGTTTTGGTGGCGGATGACCGCACGATTGTCACCCGCCGCGGGGCTGCGCTGATCGCCGAGTGTCCGGCGGCAATCCAGGGCCAGATCGAGGCGCGGTTCGTTGGCATCCTGACGGCGCCGTTCCGGGGGGCGGTTCCATTGTCACTTGCCGTTAATTTGGATCGCATAGAATCACAGCGTTTGCCGCCGGTTCACCACTGGTCCTATGCCGGGGTGCAAATCCCGATGCTTCACAAAGTCGCGCAGGGGTATTTTCCTGCGGCAATTCGACAATACCTTCTGCAGGGTTGATAGCGGGCGTTGCCGCTGCCTGCGTAACAGACTGGTACAACAGGAACCAATAGAGATGGAACTTCCGATCACACCCCGCCTTGTCCTGTTGACCGGCCCTTCTGGCGCCGGGCGCTCTACCGCGCTGAATGCGTTGGAGGATCTGGGGTATGAGACCATCGACAACCTGCCCCTGTCCCTGGCGCCGCGCCTGTTGGAAGGGGGGCAGAGCCGCGATATGGCGCTGGGGCTGGATGTGCGCACGCGGGATTTTTCGCCCGCGGCGCTGTTCGGGTTGTTGGCCGATATTGCCGCCCAAACGGGGCAGGCCGCCGATCTGTTGTTTCTGGATGCGAGTGCCAATGTGCTGGTCAATCGGTATTCGGAAACCCGCCGCCGCCACCCGATGGCCCCTGATGGCACGCCAGAGGCCGGGATTGCCCGTGAATTCGAAATTCTGGCCCCCCTGCGCGATCAGGCAAGCATTTTAATCGACACATCGACGCTGTCACCGCATGAATTGCGCGCTGAGATGTATCGCCTCTTCGGTGTCGACAGCAGCCACGATCTTGCGGTGTCGATCCAATCGTTTTCCTACAAGCGCGGCCTGCCACGTGCGGCCGACGTGGTGTTTGATTGCCGGTTCCTGATCAATCCGCATTGGCAACCCGAATTGCGCCCGCTGACGGGGCAGGATCGCCGTGTCGTAGATCACATTGCCACCGATCCGCGATGTGCCCCGTTTCAGGAAAAGGTGCTCGACCTGCTGCTGTTTCAACTGCCCGCTGCACGCGAAGAGGGTAAGGCGCACTTCTCTGCAGCTTTGGGCTGTACGGGGGGCAAACATCGTTCCGTTGCCTTGACGGAAAGCGTAGCGCATGGGCTTGCACAAGCGGGCTGGCGAGTGTCAATTAGACATCGAGAACTGGAGCGGCGCACGTTGGCGTCCCCGGATCCGGCATAAGGATGTCGGAAAAATGAGTGGGAGACCGTCGAATTTGATCGGAATCGTGATCGTGGCACATGGCGGGCTGGCCAGGGAATACCTGGCGGCAATTGAACATGTGGTCGGGAAACAGCCGGGAATCTTTGCGATCTCAATCGAACCTGACCACGTGCGCGCGGACAAGCAGGAAGAAATCTGTGTCGCCGCTGATTCTGTGGATCAGGGCGGCGGCGTTGTAATTGTGACCGATATGTTTGGCGGATCGCCGTCCAATCTGTCATTGCGGGCCTGCGCCCCGTCCAATAGGCGCATCCTGTACGGCGCGAATCTGCCCATGTTGATCAAATTGGCGAAAAGCCGCGATCTTGGGGTGGCAGATGCCGTTCGCCAGGCGACAGAGGCCGGACGCAAGTATATGGATAGCCAGAACATTTCATCGGATCAAAATATATGACAGAGACCGTGACCCGTGCCTTGAAGATCGTCAATGAAAAAGGGTTGCACGCCCGCGCCTCGGCAAAACTGGTGGAGGTGGTCGAAGGTTTCGATGCCTCAGCCGAAGTGGCGCGCGACGGGATGAGCGCCGGGGGCGATTCCATCATGGGGCTTTTGATGTTGGCAGCGTCCAAAGGAACCACTATTGAGGTCCAGACTTCGGGCCCCGACGCCCAGGCGCTGGCCGATGCTGTCGAAGCGCTGGTCGCGGACCGGTTTGGAGAAGACTGCTAGGGCCGGTATAGGCCCGCTGGGAAGGACGCTGGACGGCAAAATGGTGGACACCGCGCAATCCGCAGCCGGGCGCAAGACGCCGACGGCGGGCCAGCAAGTGCCTTATGACAAGCGTAAGCTGTCATATGCCAATACGTTTACAAATCCGTGGAAGGCGACAACTATCCGCGCGCTGGAATGGCTGACCGGTAAATTGCCGCTCTTGCGTCTGGTGCGCCGATTTGAGCGGATGGGCCCGGCTGAAGGGCACGCGTTTTTTGGCCAGGCGCTTGGGTTGATGAAAATCGACCTGCTGACGCCGCAGGAACAAATCGACCAGATCCCCGCCACTGGTCCGGTGATCGTTGTGGCCAACCATCCGCATGGTTTGGTGGATGGCATGGTGATGGCGGAATTGATCGGGCGGGTGCGCACAGATTACCGTATCCTGACCAGAAGCCTCTTGTCCGGGGTCAAGGAGATCGAGCAATTCATGATCCCCGTGCCCTTTCCGCACGAGGAAAATGCCCGCATTGAAAGTCTGGAAATGCGGCAAAAAACGATGGATCACCTGAAATCCGGTGGTGTCGTGGTGCTGTTCCCGTCCGGCGTTGTTGCGGCCTCTGAAACTTTTTTTGGCGAGGCGGTCGAAGCGGTCTGGAACCCCTTTACCGCCAAGATGATCGTGCGGTCCGGCGCGACGGTGGTGCCGATCCATTTCCCGGGCCAGAATTCCCGTGCCTATCAGATCGCCAATAAAATATCGGCGACGATCCGGCAGGGGCTTTTGATCCATGAGGTGATGCATTCCTGTAATCGGCCGCAATCGCCGATCATCGGAACGCCAATCACACCAGAAGAAATCCGCACCTGGGACGGCAAGCCACGCCAAATGATGAAGTGGCTGCGGGAACATACGCTCAGCCTTGGGCGTTAAGCCCCGTCACGGGTGACCCGGACGGGCCGCCGTTGGCGCGCTGGCCAGCGGTCAGGGGCTGACGGTTTGGCGGCCCCGTTCTGGAATTAGCGCGTCGGGATTGGTGCGTCGCCCCGGTAATCGTAAAAGCCGCGCTTGGTCTTGCGGCCCAGCCAGCCAGCCTCGACATATTTTGTCAGAAGCGGGCAGGGGCGGTATTTTGTGTCCGCCAGCCCATCATGCAACACATTCATGATCGCCAGACAGGTATCCAGACCAATGAAATCCGCCAGCTCCAGCGGACCCATCGGGTGGTTCGTCCCCAGCTTCATGGCCTGATCAATCGAGGTGACATTGCCGACGCCTTCGTAGAGCGTGTAAACCGCTTCGTTGATCATCGGCATCAGGATGCGATTGACGATGAAGGCCGGGAAATCTTCGGCGGATGCTGCGGTCTTGCCCAGTTTTTGCACAACCGCCAAGCAGGATTGATAGGTGTCCTGATCGGTGGCAATGCCGCGGATCAATTCGACCAATTGCATGACCGGCACCGGGTTCATGAAATGGAAACCCATGAATTTCTCTGGTCGGTCGGTCCGGCTGGCCAGACGTGTGATTGAAATCGACGATGTGTTCGACGTCAGGATGGTGTTGGGTTTCAAATGCGGCAGCAGGTTATCGAAAATCTGCTGTTTGACGGTTTCGCGTTCCGTGGCCGCTTCGATCACCAGATCGGTTTGGCCCAGTTCGGCCAGTTCCAGGCTGGTGGAAATCCGCGCCATTGCGGCGGCCTTGTCATCGGCGGACAGCGTGCCTTTGGACACCTGACGCCCGATATTCTTGTCGATACGCGCCACCGCGGCCAGCAAGGCATCTTCTGAAACATCGTTCATCACGACATCATAGCCCGCCACAGCCATCACATGGGCAATGCCATTGCCCATCTGGCCCGCGCCGATCACGCCGATTGAATGAATATCCATGCCCTGCCCCTATGTCGTTCATCCGACAATAGGCGGCTTCGCATGGCAAGGGCAAGACCATGCATCTGCGGCGAATTCACTAAACATCGCCTTAAATCCGCCATTTAGCCTTTTGGAAATCGAATCACCTCATGTTGGCTTTGGGTGAGTATTAAAACTAGGTGGGTGAGATGACCTATGAACTTCCGGGGGGATCGACCCCCGACTATCTGCCGTGCCGGTATGGCACGTCGCGGCTTGTATTTCGCGGGCCACGCCGCAAGCTAAAGGGCGATTATGTCGCTTTTTTCGGCGGTACGGAAACCTATGGCAAATTTATCGAAGCACCGTTTCCGTCCCTGACGGAAGACACGCTTAATCTGCCTTGTGTGAATTTCGGCTGTGTCAACGCCGGCATAGATGCATTTGTAAATGATGCTGCCTTGTTGGGGGCCGCAAACCAGTCCAGCGCCACGGTGATTCAGATCATGGGCGCACAGAATATGTCCAATCGGTTGTATACGGTGCATCCGCGCCGCAACGACCGGTTTGTCAAGGCAACTGCGATGCTCAAGGCGATCTACCGAGAGGTGGATTTCACCGAGTTTCATTTCACGCGGCATCTGTTGGTCGAGCTGGAAAAGCTTGGCCCAGAGAGGTTCAACATGGTGCGGCAAGAGCTTCAGACCGCCTGGAGCGCACGCATGTCGCTGTTGCTAAACCAGATCAAAGGCCCGGTTGTGCTGTTGTGGTTCGCCGATCACGCGCCGTCAAACGAAGAGGACAGCTTCTCTGATCCCTTGTTTGTCACGGCCGATATGGTCAACGAGCTGAGCGACAAAGTCTCGGGCGTTGTCGAAGTCACGGCCAGTGACCGGGCCTTGCGGCAGGGCACAGAGGGCATGATGTTCAGCCCGGTCGAAGAGGGGGCAGCGCGCGAAATGATGGGGCCGATCGCCCATGAAGAAGCGGCAAATGCGCTGACCGCAGAATTGGCCGGAATTTTGCACCACCGTCACTAGGACGTTTCGCGTCGTGCCTGAGGTGCCCGGCGTTTGATAGCGCGACACACCTTGGCTGATGGCAGATTGCGCACACAAAAAGACCCGCCAAATTGGCGGGTCTTTAACGTTTCGAGTGCAACGGGTGCGCCCCGGTTTCAGAGCTTTTCGGTCAGTTCCGGAACGGCTGTGAACAGGTCCGCGACCAAACCATAGTCCGCGACCTGGAAGATCGGGGCCTCTTCGTCCTTGTTGATCGCGACGATGATCTTGCTGTCTTTCATCCCGGCAAGGTGTTGAATTGCCCCGGAAATACCAACCGCGATATAAAGATCCGGCGCCACGACCTTGCCGGTTTGGCCGACCTGCCAATCGTTGGGCGCAAAGCCGCTGTCGACCGCCGCGCGCGACGCGCCAACCGCCGCGCCAAGCTTGTCCGCCAGGGCTTCGATGATCTTGAAGTCCTCTTCCGATCCGACGCCGCGCCCACCGGACACAACAACACCCGCCGAGGTCAGTTCCGGGCGGTCGCTGGCGGCCAGTTTGTCCTCGACCCAGGTCGAAAGACCGGGATCTGCAGCGGCGGAAACCGTATCGACCGGGGCCGCGTCCTGTGCGCCGGCGGCGTCAAAGGTCGAGGTGCGGATCGACACCACCTTTTTGGAATCACTGGATTTTACGGTCTGGATCGCATTGCCCGCATAGATCGGGCGTTCGAATGTCGCGCCATCCACCACGCCGGAAACATCCGAAATCACCATCACATCCAGAAGTGCCGCAACCCGTGGCAACACGTTCTTTGCGTCGGTCGTGGCCGGGGCAACGATATGTTCATAATCGCCGGCCAGGCTGACGATCAATGCAGCGGTGGATTCCGCCAGCCGATGGCCCAGAGAGGCATCTTCGGCCACCAAAACCTTGGCCACGCCCGCAATTTTCGCGGCATCGGCCCCGGCATCGGCGGCAGATCCGCCGGCGCAAAGCACATGCACGTCGCCAAGTGCGGCAACCGCGGTCACGGCCTTGGCTGTTGCGTCAAGGTTCAGAGCGCCATCATTAACTTCGGCAAGAAGGAGTACAGCCATTTACACAGCCCCCGCAGCTTTGAGTTTCGCGATCAAATCATCAACAGACCCGACGATTTCACCGGCCTGGCGGGCGGCGGGTTCTTCGGTTTTCACAATTTCCAGACGCGGCGTGACATCAACGCCGTAATCAGCCGGTGTTTTTTCGTCCAGCGGCTTCTTCTTGGCCTTCATGATGTTGGGCAGGCTGGCGTAGCGCGGTTCGTTCAGGCGCAGATCGACGGTCACAACCGCCGGCATCTTGACGCTGATGGTTTGCAGGCCGCCGTCAACCTCACGCGTGACTTTTGCGGTGTCGCCGTCGATGTCGACTTCGCTGGCAAAGGTCGCCTGCGACCAGCCAAGCAGCGCCGCGGTCATCTGGCCGGTGGCGTTCATGTCGTTGTCGATCGCCTGTTTGCCACAAAGCACAAGGCCGGGGGCCTCTTCTTCGGTGATCTTGGCCAGGATCTTGGCCACTGCCAAAGGTTCGATATCGTTGTGCACGTCGTCCGCAGCCACCACCAGGATCGCCCGGTCCGCGCCCATCGCCAGCGCAGTACGGAGGGTTTCCTGCGCCTGTTTGACCCCAATGGACACCGCGACGATCTCTTCGACCTTGCCAGCTTCTTTCAGGCGAATCGCCTCTTCCACTGCGATCTCGTCAAACGGGTTCATCGACATCTTCACGTTTGCAAGATCGACACCGCTCCCGTCCGCTTTCACACGAACCTTCACATTATAATCGATCACGCGTTTGACGGGGACTAGAACCTTCATCTGCGTAACTCTCCTTGTGGTTCTCGCACGGGCTGTGCGACTCGGATTGATAATTCTTCTGGGCGTTGATAATCGGTCATATTGTTGCGCAACAGGTCAAAATCGCCTGTTGGCGCTAAAGGACGCGGCGTTTCTTTGGTGTCAGGTGCGCCAGTCAAAGAAACCCGGCCCGACCTGCGCCAAAAGCCGCCGCCCCATGTCATGGCCCAGCGCGGCGCCATCGGTGATGGGGGCGCTGGCTGCATCACACAGAACCTCGGTTCCATCGGGGCGCAGAACCTCGCCGCGCAGATGGAGCGTGTCGCCATCCAATTCCGCCAACCCGGCAATCGGTGTTTCACAGGATCCGTCCAAAGCGGCGAGAAAAGCACGCTCTGCCGCCAGCCGCTGTGCGGTTTCCGGATGGTGGATCGGTTCCAGCAGAGCGGCGGTGTTTGTGTCTTGGATGCGCCGTTCGATGCCAATTGCGCCTTGGGCGACGGCGGGCAGCATGTCATTTGCCGAAATCGCCTGTGCCGGGACATCGGTCAACATGCCCAATCGGGTCAGGCCGGCCATGGCCAGAAACGTGCATGTGGCCACGCCATCAGACAGTTTTTTCAGCCTTGTCTGTACGTTGCCACGAAATTGTACGACCGTCAGATCGGGCCGCTGGTGCAGCAATTGCGCCCGTCGCCGCAGCGAGGAGGTGCCGACAATCGCGCCTTCGGGCAATTCGGCAATGCCGCGAAACTGTGGTGAGACAAAGGCATCGCGCACGTCTTCGCGCGGCAGGAAACAATCCAGCACCAATCCGGCAGGCTGGTCCACGGGCATGTCTTTCATCGAATGCACCGCAATATCGATGCCGCCCTCCAGCAGCGCCGCTTCGATTTCGCGGGTAAACAGCCCCTTGCCGCCCAATTCCTTGAGCGGGGTGTCGCTGGCAATCAGCGCGCGGTCGTCGCCGGTGGTTTTGATCACCACGATGCGAAACGCCTCGGCAGGCAGATCAAAGGCCGCAGCGATTCTGTCGCGGGTCTCATGTGCCTGGGCCAGGGCCAAAGGCGATCCACGGGTGCCGATTTTCAGCGGAGAAGCGGGCGAGGGCAGGTTGTGCGTCATGCCCCACTGTCTAGCCTCGGCCCAGAGGGGTGACAAGCGCCCGCCTTGACATCGCCGCAGTGGCGGGGGACCAACCGGAAAACAAATTGCGGAGACCGGCATGACCAAAGCGACCAAACCCATCCTGCGCGCCCTTGCCGGTGAGACCCTGCCAACCCCGCCGATCTGGATGATGCGGCAGGCGGGGCGCTATCTGCCGGAGTATCGCGCGACACGTGCCCAGGCCGGTGATTTTCTGTCGCTGTGTTATAACTCTGATCTGGCGGCTGAGGTCACATTGCAGCCGATCCGGCGATATGGCTTTGATGCGGCGATCCTGTTTGCCGATATTTTGCTGGTGCCCCAGGCGCTTGGCGCGGATCTTTGGTTTGTCACCGGCGAAGGCCCGCGTCTGTCGACGGTGACCGAACAGCGCGACTTCGATGCGCTGAAACCGGCAACAGACATTCACGACACACTGGCGCCGATTTACGAAACCCTACGCATATTGACCGGGGAATTGCCGCCAGAGACCACGCTGATCGGTTTTGCCGGTGCGCCCTGGACCGTGGCGACCTATATGATTGCCGGGCGTGGCACACCGGATCAGGGGCCGGCCCATGCGTTGAAAGATGAAAATCGCCGGCTGTTCGAGGCGCTTTTGGATCGGATCACCGAGGCGACAATTGATTATCTTTCCATGCAGATTGATGCCGGGGCCGAGGTGGTCAAACTGTTCGATAGCTGGGCTGGGTCGCTGAAAGGTGATGATTTTCAACGCTATGCATTGGAGCCGGCCAAGCGGATCATTTCTGCGTTGAAGGCAAAGCACCCCAATACGCCGGTCATCGCCTTTCCGCGTGAGGCCGGTGAAAAATACATCGGGTTCCACAAGGCGACAGGGGCGGATTGCGTGGCGCTGGACAATTCGGTGGATGCCGCATGGGCCGCGACGCATGTGCAGGTCGATGGCTGTGTGCAGGGCAATCTGGCCTCACGTCACATGGTGACCGGTGGTTCGGCGCTGGTCGAGGACACCCGCCAAATCGTCGCTGCATTGCGCAACGGGCCGCATATTTTCAATCTTGGTCACGGGATTACGCCGGATGCGGACCCGGAAAACGTACAATTGATGATTGATACGGTGCGAAACACCTGACGAAATTCGTCGACTGTGCGTCAATGCGCAAGGCACCCTGCATTGCGATTTGCACGTTGTGTCACATCTGCGCGTGATTAAATTAGCCCCTCGCAGTCAGGGAAGGGGCGATCATGTCAATTGTGGATATTCTGGACCTGAAAAAGGTCTATGATGGCGGGTTCGAGGCGCTCAAAGGTGTCACGCTTGCCATTGAAGAGGGCGAGATCCTTGCCCTGCTCGGCCCGAACGGGGCGGGAAAGACGACACTGATTTCAACGGTTTGCGGCATCGTTAACCCCAGCTCCGGCAGTGTCACTGTCGGCGGGCATGACATCCAGCGGGATTTTCGTGCTGCGCGGGCGATGATCGGTCTGGTGCCACAGGAAATTCACCTCGAACCATTTGAAACTGTCTGGAACACTGTGCGGTATTCCCGTGGTTTGTTCGGCTTGCCGCGCGACGATGCGCATATCGAAAAGGTGCTGCGGCAATTGTCGCTGTGGGACAAACGGAAATCCAAGACGATGGAACTGTCCGGCGGCATGAAGCGCCGGGTGTTGATCGCCAAGGCGCTAAGCCACGAACCCCGCGTGCTGTTCCTTGATGAACCGACCGCCGGGGTCGATGTAGAGCTGCGCAAGGATATGTGGAACGTGGTGGCGGATCTGAAGGCGTCTGGGGTCACCATCATCCTGACCACCCATTACATCGAAGAAGCCGAGGCAATCGCCGACCGCGTGGGGGTGATCGCCAAGGGCGAATTGCTCTTGCTGGAGGAAAAGGCGGCGCTGATGGCGCGTATGGGTAAAAAGACGCTGGATATTGAATTGACCGCGCCGGTGGTGGACTTGCCTGCCGTTCTGGCGGGGTATGATCTGGACTTGATCAGTGATGGCCAGACTCTGCGCTATAGCTATGACACCAAAGGCGACCGCACCGGGATTACCAAATTGCTGGCGGATCTGGCGGCGGCGGGCCTGCAAATGCGGGATCTGCAAACCCGGCAATCCAGTCTCGAAGAAATTTTCGTCGATCTCGTGTCCGAGACAGATCAGGAGGATGCAGCATGAACCTGCAGGCGGTAAAATCCATCTATAAGGTTGAAATGGCGCGGTTCTTTCGCACCCTCGCGCAGAGCTTCATTTCGCCGGTGATTTCAACCTCGCTGTACTTTGTGGTCTTTGGCACCGCCATCGGCAGTCGCATCGACCAGGTCGAGGGCATCAGTTATGGCGCGTTCATTGTGCCGGGGTTGATCATGCTGACGGTGATGACCCAAGGCATTTCCAACGCCTCTTTCGGGATCTATTTCCCGAAATTCATCGGGACGATTTTTGAACTTCTGTCTGCCCCGGTGAATTTTCTGGAAATCGTGATTGGATTTGCGGGCGCGGCGGCGACCAAGGCGATGTTCATCGGGTTGGTGATCCTTGCGACATCGGCGTTGTTTGTCGACATCACCATCATGCATCCCTTTGCCATGCTGGCATTTCTGGTGCTGACCTGCGTGTCCTTTGCGTTGTTCGGATTCATCATCGGCATCTGGGCCAAGAATTTCGAGCAGCTGCAATTGATCCCGTTGCTGGTGGTCACGCCCTTGGTGTTCCTTGGCGGGTCGTTCTATTCGATTTCGATGTTGCCGCCGATCTGGCAGACGATTTCGTTTTTCAACCCGGTGGTCTATCTTATTTCCGGCTTTCGCTGGTCGTTCTTTGGCACATCGGATGTGCCGATCGGTCTGAGTTTGCTGGCGATTGCCGGGTTTACCGCGCTCTGTCTGGGGATTGTGTGGTGGATTTTCCGAACCGGCTGGCGCATTCGGTCCTGACCGGCCCGGCCCCGGTCGACGGGCCATCGTGACTTTCTTGCAACGCTGCGGCGGGGTGAACTTGGCGTGACCAAAAGTTTGCCCCGCGCGAACCTTGTTTGTCGGCGTGGGCCTGTCTACATGCCCAAACATGAAACATTGGCTTCCATTCGTGAAATCCGGGCCGAACGTGGCCGTCATCCGTCTGAGCGGCGCCATCGGCACCGGCGGGCGGGGTTCATTGACCGACAGCGGGCTGGCGCCCTTGCTGGAAAAGGCATTCAAACGCGGCAAACCCGACGCAGTTGCGCTTGAAATCAACTCTCCTGGCGGCTCGCCGGTGCAATCTTCGTTGATTGCCGCCCGCATTCGCCGATTGGCCGCCGAAAAAGACATTCCCGTGTTCGCCTTCGTCGAAGATGTGGCCGCTTCGGGCGGCTATTGGCTGGCCAGTGCTGCAGATGAGATTTTTGCCGATCATTCCTCGATCCTTGGTTCGATCGGTGTGATCTCTGCAGGGTTCGGGGCGAATGTGTTCCTGGCCCGACAAGGGCTTGAGCGTCGGGTGCATACCGCTGGCACCTCCAAAAGCTTCCTCGATCCGTTCCAACCGGAAAAGGAAGAGGATGTGACCCGCTTGCGGCGGCTTCTGGATCAATTGCACGTCAATTTCATCCATCAAATCAAGGAACGGCGCGGTGACAAGCTGGCCGATCATCCGGATTTGTTCACGGGTGAGGTTTGGATCGGCGAACGTGCCCAGCAGGTGGGGCTGATCGACGGCATCGGACATCTGGACGCGGTGATGAAAGAGCGCTTTGGCGACAAGGTGAAATTCCGCCGCTACGGTCGCAGCCGGTCCTTGGCGCAACGCTTGGGGCTGTCATTGGTCGAAGATGCGCTGGGACAGATCGAAGAACGGGCGGCTTATGCCCGGTTCGGGCTGTGATGTGATCGTCAAGATAGTCACTTTATTTCTGATTGGTATGGGTGTGCTGGCGATGTTCGGCAAGCTGCGGCTGCCCAATGTGCGCAAACTTGGCGGCAAATACCTTGGATCAGAAAAATGCCGGTCCTGTGGGCGGTATCGTATCGGCAAGGGCAAATGTCCCTGTGGTGGAAACAAGGGAAAACGTGGATGATAGTGTGGCTGCTCTGTGTGCTGGGGCTGGTGATCTTGCTTTTGGCTGGCGATGCCTTGGTCAAGGGGGCGGTGAACCTGTCGTTGCGGGTTGGCATTCCGGCGCTGATCGTCAGTCTGACAATCGTTGCCTTTGGCACTTCGGCGCCTGAACTTCTGATCGCGATTGCGGCGGTGCACGAAGGTGCGCCGGGGCTTGCCCTTGGCAATGTGGTGGGATCAAACACCGCCAATATCCTGATGGTGTTGGGTATTCCGGCGATTTTGGCGACCTTGCACACGTCGGATTGTGACACGCGAAAATCCTATTTTCAGATGCTCGCCGCCACGGCGTTGTTCATCGCGCTGGCCTTTTGCGGCAGCTTTACTTGGGTGTCGGCGCTGGTGCTTTTGGCGGCACTTGCCGTCATGCTTTGGATTGCCACCAAAGACGCGCTGGCCCACCGCCGCGAAACCAGGGTCGCCTCGGAGGAGGCGGAGTTGGAGGATCTGGAAGGAGCCGATCCGAATATGCCCTGGTGGAAGATCTGGATGTTCCTGCTTCTGGGGTTGATTGGTCTGCCTTTGGGCGCGGATATTCTGGTCGACAATGCGTCGCATATTGCGCGGATGTATGGGGTTTCGGACACGGTGATTGGCTTGACGCTGGTTGCTCTGGGCACGTCGCTGCCTGAGTTGGCCACCACGGTGATGGCGGCGTTGCGCCGTCAGGCCGATGTGGCGCTGGGCAATGTGATCGGGTCGAATATGTTCAATCTGCTGGCAATTATCGGTGTTGCGGCGTTGATTGGTCCGATCCCGGTTGATCCGACCTTCTTGCGGTTTGATCTTTGGGTGATGCTCGGGGCGTCGCTGTTGCTTGCGCCATTTGTCCTGCTGCGTTGGAATATTTCGCGGATTTGGGGGGCGGTGTTGACCATTCTTTATCTCGCCTATGTCACCATAGTGATCATCTAATCGACGAGGGCATGATGCGGGCATTGGTGACAGGGGCGGGCAAACGATTGGGTCGCGCTATGGCGATCTATCTGGCCGGGCGGGGATTTGACGTGGCGTTGCACTACGCCAGCTCTGCCGATGCGGCGGACAGCGCCGCGGCAGAGGTCCGCGCCATGGGGCGCAAGGCCGTCACGTTGCAGGCCGATCTGCTGGACGAGGGTGCGACACAGGCGCTTCTGCCACAGGCCGCCACTGAACTGGGCGGCCCGATTACCGTGCTGGTCAACAATGCATCCATCTTTGAATACGACACGTTGCAGAGTGCGACGCGCTCTTCCTGGGATCGCCATATGGAGAGCAATCTGCGGGCACCCTTTGTCCTGACCCAGGCTTTGGCAGCACAGGTGCCGGCGGCGGTGGCTGACGACAATGGGGAACCGCTGGCACAGGCCTTGGTGGTCAATATGATCGACCAGAGGGTGCGCAAGCTGACACCGGAATTCATGACCTATACGCTGGCCAAGATGGGGTTATGGGCCTTGACCCAGACCGCCGCACAGGGGCTGGCCCCGGATGTGCGGGTCAATGCCATTGGTCCCGGCCCGACATTGCAGGGCGGTCGGCAAAGCGCAGACCATTTTGCCCGCCAGCGGTCCGCGACGGTATTGGGACGTGGGGCAAATGCCGCCGATATCACGGCGGCCCTTGGGTATCTTCTGGACGCTCCGGCGGTCACGGGGCAGTTGATTTGCGTGGACGGCGGTCAGCATCTTGGCTGGCAAACGCCGGATGTGCTGGGGGTTGAATAAACCCCGATTGGGTCGCTTTTGGCCTTGACCCGACGGAAGTTGTGCACCGGCCAAAAACGATCTGTCGAATTGTTACAAATTGTTAATGTTTTCAGATATTTATCAAGGGAAATAAAAATTTCCCTTTGATGTCAGGATGTTGCGGGGAAGCCTAAAAATTGGGCAAATTGATCAACCCGCCTGAATAACAGAGAAAATTCCCCGTCATCTAAACTAGTCCCCGTAGTTATCCACAGAAACGGTGGATTTGTTTTGCCTTGCTGTAGAGTTCGAAATCTCGGGTGTCAGGGAATCGAAATCTTGGCGTTGCGGCGGCGAAATCCGACTTTTTCTTGCGTCTTCAACGGAGCAAAGAATTTTGAATCGGCTCTGGATGACATCCTGCGGTTTTGACGCGGGGTTTTAATTTCATCCACCGGCAGATCAATGGCCCTTCACGCCGCCTCAAAATCCACATCCTGTTAACCATTTTGATGAAAGTTGCGGCAATAAAGGGTAAATAATCAGTATGTTAAACCCGTCGGCCCAATTCCGAGCATTTTATATAAACTATTTGAAACCCAACGGGTTTTGCCCTGGGGCCGCAATTTGTGCCCAGACTTATCCACAGCCCTTGGGGGTTTATCTTGCTTGCCTTGGGCATGGTGCCGTTGCAGCGCCCCGCCGGGAATCATAGGTTGCCGCCATGACCGATGCGCCCGAAGACAAGATCCCGCCCCAACCCACCGGCCACGCCTGTATTGCGGCCTATCTGAAGACACTCGGCAGTGCGCCGGGGGTCTATCGCATGCTGGATGCGAAGAACGCTGTGCTCTATGTCGGCAAGGCGCGTAACCTGCGGGCGCGGGTGTCGAATTATGCCCGTCCCGCTGGGCACAGCCCGCGCATCGCGCGGATGATCCGCGACACGCACTCGATGATGTTCCTGACCACGCGCACCGAAACCGAAGCGCTGCTGCTGGAACAGAACCTGATCAAACAGTTGAAGCCAAAGTACAACGTGCTGCTGCGCGACGACAAAAGCTTTCCCAATATTCATGTGACGGATCACGGATTTCCGATGATCCACAAGCATCGCGGCGCGAAAAAGGACAAGGGCGCCTATTACGGCCCCTTTGCCAGTGCCGGGGCGGTGAACCGGACCTTGAATCAGCTGCAAAAGGTGTTTCAGCTTCGAAATTGTTCGGATTCGATGTTCGAGGGGCGCACGCGACCCTGTCTGCTGTATCAGATCAAACGTTGCAGCGCGCCCTGTGTCGGCAAGATCTCCGAAGCGGATTATGGGGAAAGCGTGGCGGACGCCCAGCGGTTCCTGTCGGGGCGGTCGACCCATGTGCAGGAGAAGCTGGCAGGAGAAATGCAGGAGGCGTCTGATGCGATGGAGTTCGAACGCGCCGCCGCGTTGCGCGACCGTATTCGCGCGCTGACCCAGGTGCAGACGGCACAGGGCATCAATCCGCGTACCGTGGAAGAGGCCGACCTGATTGCGCTGCATCTGGAGGATGGACAGGCCTGCGTGCAGGTGTTTTTCATTCGCGCCAATCAAAACTGGGGCAATCGCGATTTCTATCCCCGGGTGGGCGAGGATGTGGATGCGGCGGAGGTGTTGGAGGCCTTTATCGGCCAGTTCTACGACAGCAAGGAGCCGCCGAAACAATTGATCCTGAGCCATGGGATCGAGAATGACGATCTGATGGCTGATGCGCTGAGCCAGAAGGCGGGGCGCAAGGTGACGCTTTTGGTGCCGCAGCGCGGTGAAAAGGCCGAGTTGATTGAATCGGCGGTGCGCAATGCCCGCGAAAGTCTGGGCCGCAAGATGGCCGAGACCGCGACCCAGGCGAAGCTGCTGCGCGGCGTGGCTGAGGCGTTTGGGTTGGAAAAACCGCCGCAGCGGATCGAAACCTATGACAACAGCCACATCCAGGGCGCGCATGCGGTTGGGGCGATGATTGTCGCCGGGCCGGAAGGGTTTTTGAAGAACCAGTACCGCAAGTTCAACATCAAGGGTGATGACCTGACCCCGGGCGATGATTTCGGCATGATGAAAGAGGTGCTGACCCGGCGGTTCAAGCGGCTGCAAAAGGAAGACCCGGAACGGGTCAAGGGCATGTGGCCGGACCTTTTGCTGATTGACGGCGGCGCGGGGCAGGTGTCTGCCGTGGCCGAGATCATGCGGGAATACGGGGTCGAAGATATTCCGATGGTCGGCGTCGCCAAAGGTGTTGATCGTGATCAGGGCAAAGAGGAATTTCACCGCATTGGCACGCGCCCGATGGCGCTGCGACGCAATGATCCGGTGCTGTATTTCATTCAGCGGATGCGGGATGAGGCGCACCGGTTCGCCATTGGTACCCATCGCGCAAAACGGTCCAAGGCGGTCGGCGCAACGCCGCTGGACGAGGTGCCGGGCGTGGGGGCCGCACGCAAACGCGCGCTCTTGGCGCATTTCGGATCTGCCAAGGCGGTGAGCCGCGCCAATCTGGCGGATCTTCGGGCCGTGGATGGTGTGTCAGAGGCGCTGGCCGAAAAAATCTATGCGTTTTTTCACGAGGCCGGTTAGGCGTTTTCAAACGGTGCGCGGGCGCGCGCAGGTTGCTTTGCGCTCAGGCCACGCAGGCCTTGAGGGGCGCTGCCCCTCAAACACCCCGGGATATTTTCAAACAGAAGAAGCCTGGGACCGGACAAGATCCGGGAGTGCGTCGAAATGCGAGAACGCGGCGCTGTGCGGCAGATCCGCGACCGGGGTTTTGCGGTAGCCTTCGGTATAAAGCAGGAAGGTGATGTTTGCCGCCACGGCGGTTTCGGCGTCGGTTTCGCTGTCGCCGATGTAGAGCGGTTTTTCCGCACCATCGAGGGCGGCAAAAAGCATGGCGGGGTCGGGTTTGCGTGTTGGCAGGCTGTCGCCGCCGATCACCCGGTCAAACAGGGGCGCGAGGCCGGTATCGTCGAGGCATTTCACCGTCGCGTCATAGGGTTTGTTGGTGCAGATCGTCAGGCTGTGGCCGTCTGCACGCAGCGTGTTCAGCGCCCCAAGCGCGCCGGGGTAGATCACCGAAGGCGGTGTTGGCACGGTGACATATTCCTGCAGGATGGTGTCGTGCAGCGGGGCATAGTGGTCGGCCGGCAGGTCGAGGTGGGCGATGACCTGTTCGATCAGTTTGGGAAAGCCCCGCCCGACGAAGCCCTTTACCGTGGGTTCCGCCAATGCGGGGATATCGAATTTTGCCAGTCCGGTGTTCACCGAAGCAGCGATTTGCGGCACGCTGTCGATCAGGGTGCCGTCGAGGTCAAAGGCGATTGTCAGGCTCATGTCAGGCTGTCCCGGATGGCGCGCATGTTGTCGCCATAGGTTTCGGGTTTGTCGACGGAGCCGCCCCGGAACACGGCAGAGCCGGCAACCAGCACATCGGCACCGGCCTCGACCACCAGGGGTGCGGTTTTGGGATCAACGCCGCCGTCGACCTGGATATGGATGTCGCGGTCGCCGATGGCGGCACGGATTTTGCGGATCTTGGCGGTCATGTCGATGAATTTCTGGCCGCCAAAGCCGGGGTTCACCGTCATCACCAACACCATGTCGGCCAGATCGAGCAATTCGGTGACTGCCTCGGCCGGGGTGCCGGGGTTGAGGGCGACACCGGATTTCATGCCTGCGGCGCGGATCGCCTGAAGCGTGCGGTGGATGTGCGGGCCGGCCTCGACATGGGCGGTCAGCATATCGGTGCCTGCTTCGGCATAGGCGTCGATATAGGGGTCGACCGGCGCGATCATCAGGTGGACGTCCATGAAGGTTTTCACATGCGGGCGGAACGCCTTGACCGCCGGAGGGCCGAAGGTCAGGTTTGGCACGAAATGGCCATCCATCACGTCGACATGTACCCAATCGGCGCCCTGGTCTTCGATGGCGCGGATTTCCTGGCCGAAGTTGGCAAAGTCGGCGGAGAGGATCGAGGGGGCGATTTTTACGGAACGGTCAAAGGACATGTGGCAGGCTCCTGCAGCGGTTTGCCTGTGTCATATGGATTTGCGGCACAGAGGTCCAGTTAGCCGGTCGAATTTGCCGCAGACCAACAGGGCATGCGATCGTTGGGGGCGGGCGAGGCATGGTAGATGGCGCGGGCAATGGCGCGTGACAGGCAACAGGCGGCGGCATGGCAAATGTTCAGTATCTGCCAGTCCGGTGCTGCCAGGTCCTGGGCGCCGGTGCTGGCGGCAAAGATCAGGTCACCATCCATTGGGGTATGCGCGGGCACGATGGCGCGGGCGATACCATCATGGGCGGCGGTGGCCATGCGCTGGGCCTGGGCCTTGGTCAGCTGTGCATCGGTGGCGACAATGGCGATGGTGGTATTGCCCTGCGCCGCCATCGCCGCGAGTTTGCGGCTGTGGCGCAGGTCGCGGTGTGTTGGCGCGGGGTCGGGGCCGAGCTGGCCGAATTCACCATTGATTTCAAACGGTGATGCCCAGAAATGGCGTTCGCCGGGTGTCGTGACACAGCCCACGGGATTTGCGGCAACCAATGCGCCGACGGTGATGCCGTCGTCGAGCAGGACACTGGCCGAGCCCAATCCGCCTTTTAGCATTGCGGTGCTGGCGCCGGTGCCTGCACCGGTGGTGCCAAGGGGGAAGTCATGCGTGGCCGCCAATAGCGCCGTTTTTCCGAGGCCTGGATAGGGATTGCTGGCCCAGGCTTTATTGCCGCCATTCAGCAGGTCAAACAGGATCGCAGCGGGCACCAGGGGCACCCGCGCCGGGCCGACCGCAAAACCGCGACCCTGTTCGGCCAGCGTGTCCATCACGCCCTGTGCCGCCGCCAGACCAAAGGCCGAGCCGCCGGACAAGACCAATGCATCGACCGCAGGGGCCATTTTGTCTGGCGCGAGGAGGTCGGTCTCACGCGTGCCGGGTGCGCCGCCCATCACCGCGACCGAGGTCACAAAGGGCGCGTCGCCGACCAGCACGGTGCAACCGGATTTCAGCGCCGCATCGCTGGCGTTGCCGACACGCAGCCCCGCGATATCGGTGATGAGGTTTCGGGGGCCGGGGGTCATCTGCATCGCTGGTTCCTGTGGCGGGGGGAGGATTGCGTATTTGAAAAGAGAAGAAGCCTAGATATGTGGTTTCGGCGCGGCGGTGGCGGGATCGCCGGTGTTCGGCTCGCCCTTGGGTTCGATCAACAGAACCTTGCATTCCTGTGCGGCGCGGGGCCGATGGGTGACGCCGCGTGGCACGATGAACAATTCGCCGGCCTTGACCGGATGGGATGTCCGATCAAGATCCATCACCATTTCCCCTTCGAGGACCAGAAAGAAATCATCGGTATCTTCATGCAGGTGAAAGGGAAATTCGCCCTGAAATTTCACCACCATCACATCGTTGCCGTTGTAGTATCCGACAACATGCGGGGCCCAGTGGCGGTCGAACATTGCCAGCTTTTCGGCCAGATTGATGGTCTTCATATGCATCGGCCCCCGTCCACTTCCATACAGACCCCGGTGACCAGACTGGCCTCGTCCGAGCAGAGGTAGCAGGCGGCATTTGCGATGTCTTCGGGCATGGAAAACCGCCCCAGGGGAATGGTCGACAAAAAGGCGTCGCGCCGTTCCGGGGTGTCTTCCCCCAGAAATGACGCCAGCAGCGGCGTGTCGCCCGCGACCGGGTTCACCGCATTGACGCGAATGCCATGCGGGGCCAGTTCGATGGCCATCGCTTTGGTCGCGGTGTTCATCCAGCCCTTTGAAGAATTGTACCAATTCAGATTAGGACGGGGAGAGACGCCTGCGGTTGAGGCGATGTTGAGGATTGCACCGGTGCCGCGCGCCTTCATCAGGGGCAGGACCGATTTGGCGGTGTAATAGACAGATTTGCAATTCACGGCGAAGACCCGGTCGAAATCGTCTTCGCTGACGTCTTCCATCGGGGCGGGCAAATGGGTGACGCCGGCATTGTTGACCAGAATGTCGATGTCGCCCATCAGTTCGGTGGCCTTGTCGATCATGTGCTGGACGCTGGCGCCGTCGGCCACATCAACACGTTGCCCCACGCCGCCGTATTCTTCGGCGACGTTGCGCGCCGCTTCATAGTTGATGTCGGCCAGCATGACCTGCGCGCCCTCGATCAGGAATTTATGTGCGATTCCGGCGCCAAATCCCGATCCTGCGCCGGTGACGATGGCGGTTTTGCCCTGCAATCTCATGGTTTGCCTCCCCTCAGAGTGTTGGTGGTCCTAGCCGTGATAGGCCGCAACGGTTTTCAAAGACGAAAACCCGTAAAGTGCTTCAAAGCCTTTTTCCCGGCCGTGGCCGGATTTTCCGATGCCGCCAAAAGGCAGTTCGACCCCGCCGCCGGCACCGTAGTTGTTGATATAGACCTGCCCAGAGTGCAAAGCGCGTGCCATGCGCATCTGGCGTGCGCCATCGCGGGTCCAGACCCCGGCCACCAATCCGTAATCGGTGCCATTGGCGATGCGGAGTGCCTCTTCTTCGCTGTCAAACGGGATGATCGCCTGAACCGGGCCAAAGATTTCCTGCTGCGCCAACGGGTGGTCGGGCGGCACATTGTCCAGAAGCGTTGGCGGGGCGTAATGCCCGGGGCCATCTGGGATCCTGGCCTGTGCCGCGATGGTCAGGTCGCCGGCCTGGGCCAGAAATCCGCTGACAATCCCCTGTTGCCGGGCGGAAATCATCGGCCCGACGTCAAGATCCGCCATTGCCGGACCGACCTGAAGGGCGGCGTAACGCTCTGCCATTCGGTCGCGCAATGTTTCGTGCAGGTCACGGTGCACCAACACGCGAGACGAGGCCGAACAGGTTTGACCGGCGTTCTGGATGCCGGCATTGACCAGGAATGGCAAAGCGGCGTCGAGGTCGGCATCGTCAAACACCACTTGCGGGGATTTTCCGCCCAGCTCCAACGTCACGGGCACCACATTGCGCGCGGCAAGGGTCTGAACCGTGCTGCCGGTGGCAACAGAGCCGGTGAAGCTGACGTGCTGGATGCCGGGATGTCCGGCCAATGCGGCACCGGCCTCGGCCCCCAGGCCGGGCACGACATTCAGCGCGCCGGGCGGCAAGCCGGCCTGTTCTGCCAGCCAGGCAAAGGCGAGCGCGGTCATGCAGGCCTCCTCGGCGGGTTTCAGCACACAGGCATTGCCCATCGCCAAGGCCGCGCCGACTGAGCGGCCAATGATCTGCATGGGATAGTTCCATGGGATGATATGGCCGGTCACCCCATGCGGTTGCCGCAGGGTATAGACGGTATAGCCGTCAAGATAAGGAATGGTCTGGCCATGTACCTTGTCGGCCGCGCCGCCATAAAATTCACAGTACCGCGCCAGGGCCACGGCATCGTTGCGCGCCTGGGTCAGCGGTTTGCCGACATCCAGTGCCTCCAGCTCGGCAAGCCAATCCAGTCGTGCGCGCACCAAATCGCCCAGCCGGGTCAGGATTCGACCACGTTCGACCGGTGCCATCCGCCCCCAATCGCCATCCAATGCGCCCCGTGCCGCCGCGACACCGGCATCAATATCCGCCGCACTGCCGCGCGCAATCTGTGCCAAAGTGGTGGTGTCGGAAGGGTTTAACAGTGCCAGAGTCGCGCGGTTTTCCGCCGGGCGCCATTGGCCATTTATCAGGATCAGCGACGGATCAAACGGCAATTCAGGCAACATCATGGGGCACCTCCGGTTTTGGTATACCATCGAACAGGCGCATTCTGATCGCAAGCGGGGAATTATCATTGCGCCAGTGGGCCTGAGGGGGATGTGATCTTGCGTGGCAAAATGCCAAGACATCTGGATTCCCCAGAGTTGCGCTGCTACATCGGGTCAGAATGAAGCAACCGGAGGCCCGCAAATGAGCGCGACCGCCCGCAAAACTGCCCCGATGCCGGATGATATCCGCGCACGCAAAGGGGGTACACCGATTGTGTCCCTCACCGCCTATACCACGCCAATGGCCGAAATGATGGATGCGCATTGCGACTTTGTCCTGGTTGGCGACAGCCTGGCGATGGTGTTGCATGGTCTGTCCTCCACTGTGCATGCCACTTTGGACATGATGATTCTGCATGGCAAGGCCGTGGCGCGTGGGTTGAAACAGGCGATGATGGTCGTCGACCTGCCTTTTGGGAGCTACGAAGAAAGCCCACAGCAGGCGTTTCGCAATGCCGCCCGCGTGATGGCGGAAACCGGCGCGGGCGCGGTCAAGCTTGAGGGCGGTGTCGAGATGGCGGAAACGATCGCCTTTCTGACCAAACGCGGTATTCCGGTGATGGCGCATATCGGCCTGACACCACAGGCCATCAACACGCTTGGCGGCTACAAGGTGCAGGGCCGGGGCGATGGTGCCAAGCAATTGACCGATGATGCAATTGCGGTTGCGGATGCGGGGGCTTTTGCTGTTGTGCTGGAAAAAGTGCCGGACACCCTGGCCAAGGCCCTGACGCTCAAGATCGAGATTCCGACAATTGGCATCGGCGCTTCGGCGGGATGTGATGGCCAGATTCTGGTGGTGGATGACATGTTGGGGATGTTCACGGCGTTCAAGCCGAAATTCGTCAAACGCTATGCCAATCTGAGGGAACAGGGCGAAGCCGCGATTGCGACCTTTGCCGCAGAGGTGCGCGCCCGCGAATTTCCCGGCCCGGAACATGTGTTTGCCGATGAAGCCCCACAGCCCAAGACCACGGAGACAAAAGCGTGAGCGTTCCGATCCTTCGCGATCTTGATGCCCTGCGGGCCCTGACCCGTTCATGGCACATGGCGGGAGAGGTGATTGGCGTGGTGCCAACGATGGGGGCATTGCACGATGGTCATCTCAGCCTGGTTGCCGCCGCCAAAGAGCGCGCCGATCGGGTGATCGTGACGATCTTTGTCAACCCGAAGCAATTCAACAACGCCGATGATCTAAAGAATTACCCCCGCACCGAACAGGATGACGCCCGCAAACTGGAACGGTTTGCAGTGGATGCCATCTGGGCACCAGAGGGGGATACGATGTATCCATCAGGGTTCGCCACCGGGGTCTCTGTGGCCGGGTTGACCGATGTCTTGTGTGGCGCATATCGCCCCGGCCATTTCGATGGCGTGACCACGGTGGTGACCAAATTGTTCACCCAAACCGCCGCCGATCTGGCGTTTTTCGGTGAAAAGGATTTCCAGCAGCTTCAGGTCGTGCGCCGCCTGTCCCGTGATCTGAACCTCGGGACAGAGATTGTCGGCTGTCCGACCATTCGGGAAATGGATGGTCTGGCAATGTCTTCGCGCAATCTGCTTTTGTCTGATCGTGCGCGGGTCAAGGCCCCCCAATTGTATCGGGTGATGAAGGATATCGCGGCGGGCTTGGCGGCGGGGCAATCGATGTCGGATCTGGTGCCGCCTGCGCTGGCGACCTTGGAAAAGGCGGATTTCCTGTCGGTCGACTATCTGGAACTGCGCGATTGTGACACGCTTTCGCTTCTGGACCGGCCAAGCGAACCCGCGCGTTTGCTGGCGGCTGCGCATCTGGCCGGGGTGCGGTTGATTGACAACATCGACGTGCCGCAGATCAGCTGACAACGGGATTTGCGTATTTAAGAAAGAGAAGAAGCCGAAAATTTAAATTAAATTGCGCTTCTTCTCTTTAAAAATACGCATTACCGGGGTTTCGGCAAACACAGGTCTGCCAAGGACAGGGCCATGACCTGCGCACTGTCGACCATGTCCTCGATGCCAACCCATTCGTCTGGCTTATGCGCCAGTTCCAGAACCCCCGGCCCATAGGCAATACAGTTTTTCAACCGCCCGATCCGGTCGATATGTTTTTGATCGTAGGTTCCGGGCGATGCCACGTAATCCGGGGCGCGGCCCATCACCGTCTCGATTGCCCCGGCCACTGTTGTGACGATTGGTGCGGCTTGGTCTGTCATCGACGGGGCCACATGGTTGATTTCTTCCAGCCTGTAGTCGAATTTTGGCCGCGTTGCTTTCAGCTCTTCCAGCAGCGCGCGCACCTCGCCTGATACGCTAGCATGGCTTTCTTCTGCCAGATAGCGGCGGTCGATCACCATGCGACAGGAATCCGGTACGCAATAGGCCGGCAGGCCGGTGTAATCCGCCGCTTGCTCGTTTTCGCCGCCGTGGATGGAGTTGATGTTCATGGTAGATGCTTTGGCGCCATCGGGCACCACCGGCATGTCGGTATGTCGTGCAGCCATGGCCGGGAAAAGATCGGTTTCGAAACGGTCGATCACCGCGCTCATGTGGCGCACCGCGCAATCCCCCAAAAACGGCATCGCCCCATGGGCAATCTCCCCCAGGGTTTCGATTTCCGCCCACCACGCGCCCCGGTGGCCAAGGCAGATCCGATCCTTGTTGAGCGGTTCCGGAATGATCACATGCTGCACGCGGGAGGGCGCGAAAAATCCCTGTTCCGCGAGATAGGCAACTCCGCCATACCCGCCTGATTCCTCGTCTGCCGTGGCGCTGATTTCCACCGCGCCGGCAAAATCCGGGCAGAGATCCACAAACACTTCGGCCGCGATAATCGACGCGGCCAACCCGCCCTTCATGTCACAGGCCCCCCGGCCATAGACCCGCCCATTGCGCACCTCGCCGCCAAATGGATCGACGGTCCAGCCTTTGCCGACCTCGACCACATCGGTGTGGCTGTTGAAATGCACACATTCACCCGCACGTGTCCCGTCGCGTCGTGCAACCATGTTCCAGCGCGGATAGCGGTCGCTGTCGCCGGGGGCGCCAATGGCGCGGATCATCTGAATTTCGAAGTTGCGCGCCTGCAATCGCGCCGCCAGAAAATCACAGATTTCGCGGTAGTTGTCGCCCGGCGGGTTCAACGTCGGGATGCGGATCAAATCCTGGGTCAGCGCCACAAGGTCGTCGCGCCGGGCGGTAATTTCGCTTCGCAATTGGGTCTGAATATCGGGCATGCGCCTAGTTTTGCGCCTGCGGACCCGTTGTGCAAGCGGCGATGCCGCCTGCACCTCAGATCGCGTTCATTTGTGCCGATTACCGTCGCTTGCGGCTGACTTTTGCGGCTTTTTTCTTGGATTTGACAAGTTTGCGTTTCGACGGCCCACTGCGCCCCCTTGGCCCGCCGCGACCGCGCGGGCCGCCGCCATTCCTGTGGCCCTGAGGGGGTTTCTCGCCGTTGATTTCCAGCAATTCCAGCGCGATGCCACCCGTGACCGGCGCGGCTTCGGTCAGTCGCACGGTGACGCGCATGCCGATGGTGATGGTCAGCCCGGTGTCGGACCCCATCAGCGTGGCGGTATTGGCATCAAAGTGGAAATATTCGCGGCCCAGATTGCGCATCGGGATCAGCCCATCCGCCCCGGTTTCATCCAGTTTCACAAAGGCACCAAAGCGGGCAATACCGGAAATCCGGCCAGAGAATTCCTCGCCCACGCGTTCGGACAAAAAGGCCGCCAGATAACGATCCGTGGTGTCGCGTTCGGCAATCATCGACCGGCGTTCGGTGTCAGAGATATGGGTGGCCGTCGGCTCCAACTTGTCGATATCGACATGTGACAGCCCGTCGTCCCCCCAGCCATGCGCCGAGATCAACCCGCGATGCACGATCAGGTCGGAATACCGCCGGATGGGCGACGTGAAATGCGCGTAATTTTGCAGCGCCAGGCCGAAATGGCCGAAATTCTTCGGGCTGTAATAGGCCTGGGTCATGGACCGCAGGGTGGCGATATTGATCAGCTCGCTTTCCTCGGTGCCGGCTGCGGCATGCAGCAAACCGTTCAGATGCGCGGTCTTCAAAACCTGCCCCTTGGCCAGTGTCAGCCCGGCGCTTTCAGCGGTTTCACGCAAGGAGTCGAGCTTTTCGGGTGGCGGTTCTTCGTGCACACGGAACAGAAGCGGGGTCTTCTTGGCGATCAGGGTTTCGGCGGCGGCCACATTGGCAAGGATCATAAATTCCTCGATCAGTTTATGCGCGTCCAGCCGATCCTTGAAGTTGATCGAGGTGACTTTGCCCTCTTCCGACAGCTCAACGCGCCGCTCTGGCAGGTCAAGATCAAGCGGCTGGCGGTTGGCCCGGGCCTTTGTAAGCGCAGCATATGCGGCATAAAGTGGCCGGATCACCGGGTCCATCAGTTCGGCCACATTATCGTTCGGGCGGCCATCCATGCCGTCCTGCACTTCCTGATAATGCAGCGAGGCAGGCGAGCGCATCAAACCCCGGACAAACCGGTGCGAGAGTTTCTCGCCACGCGCCGAAATCTGCATCCGCACCGCGATACAGGCGCGCGGCACACCCTCGTGCAACGAGCAGAGATCGCCGGACAAGCGGTCGGGCAGCATTGGCACCACCCGATCGGGAAAATAGCTGGAATTGCCGCGCCTGCGGGCCTCGTGGTCCAGCGCAGAGCCGGGGCGCACATAACAGGCCACATCGGCAATCGCGACCCAGACGATGTGACCGCCCGGGTTCTTGGGATCGTCGTCGGCATGGGCGTAACAGGCATCATCGTGATCGCGGGCATCCGCCGGATCAATGGTGATAAGGGGCATATCGCGCAGGTCTTCGCGCCCGGACAGGCCGGCAGGCTTCATCGCGTCGGCCTCGGCAATCACCTCGTCCGGGAAATCGTCGGGAATGCCGTGCTGGTGGATCGCAATCAACGATACCGCGCGCGGCGCGGTCGGATCGCCCAGCCGTTCAACAATACGGGCGCGGGGCAGGCCCATGCGGCCCTTGGGGCCGGCCAATTCAGCCTCGACCAATTCGCCGTCTTTCGCCCCATGCACATCGCCGGCCGCGACCTGCCATTCCTTGTCCGCGCCTTTGTCGACCGGTTTGATCCGCCCACCTTCGGTGCGTTTGGCAAAGACGCCCAGAATGCGGCGCGGGTTGGTGCCGATCCGACGGATCAGGCGGGCCTCGTAATTGTGATCCTCTTCCTGCACCACTTGCAGGCGGGCCAGAATGCGGTCGCCTTCGCCCAGTGCCGGATCGCTCGCGCGCGGCACCACCAGCACAATCGGCTCCACCCCTTCGCCGTGCCATTCCAGCGGCTTGGCAAAAAGATCGCCATCGGCATTCGGCGCTTTGACCTGCAAGACCGACACCGGCGGAAGCCGGTCTGGATCGCGATAGGTCTTCTTGCGTTTTTCCAGATGGCCCTCGGCCTCCAACTCCTTCAACAGGCGTTTGAGGTCGATGCGGGCTGCGCCTTTGATGCCAAAGGCCTTGGCGATATCGCGTTTGGCTGTCAGCGTCGGATTGGCGGCGATCCAGTCAAGGATCTGGGATTTTGTGGGCAATTGGCTCATGTGCAAAGCCGTAGCATGTGCGCGGGGGATCGTCACCGCGAAAGTCCCGGGCTTCTTCTGTTCAAAAATATCCCGGGGGAGGCCAAAGGCCGGGGGCAGAGCCCCCTTGTGCCCCTCACTGCCTTAAGGAACGGACTGGACCGTCTGACCAAGTCCTTGCAAATCGTCCACGGTGTCGACATCCGCCAGCGTGTCAATTTGCGCAATGCGTGCTCCGGGCAATGTGGCGCGGCTGTCGGCCAATGCATTGGGGCCGGACCAGCGCACATCTTTCAGAAAACCGGCGGGCGCACGGCCTGGGTGGCGCAGCCCGACCAGCCAATACCCGCCATCCGGCGCAGGACCGAAAACCGCATCGTTGCGGCCAAGGCTGGCAAAGGCACGTGCCACATGTGGCGGCGTGATACCGGGAATATCGCCGCCAATGATACAGGCCGGACCGGGGGGCATAGCGCGCATCAGCCGGGCCATGCGATCGCCCAGGGAGCCGCGGCCTTGTGCCACGCGGGGCAAATGTGCGGGCCAGATCCGGCTGGCGATCCCGTCACGGTCCGGCGATACCGCCAAAACCAACTGCCACCGCGGATCGTCGAGCCGTCGGATCAAGCGCGCGGTTTGATGGCGAAACCACCACGCTGCGGTGGTCATGCCAATGTCGCGGCCCAGCCGGGTTTTTACCCGACCGGGGCGGGGTTCCTTCAACATCAAGATCAGATGTCGGGTCAAAGCGGCTTTTCCATCATCCGGTGGGGAATGCCTGCGTCGTCGAAGTCATCGCCATAGGCGGTAAAGCCCAGTTTTTCATAGAACGGGATCGCATGCAGCTGCGAACCAAGTGCGGCGCGGGTAAATCCGCCTTCTAGGCGCATTTCGTCCAGTGCCGCCGCAATCAATGCCGCGCCCAATCCGGTGCCACGGGCCTGTTTCACCACACAGACCCGGCCTATCTTGCCGGTGGTGCCATGGCGCAGAATGCGGGCGGTGCCCAGCGGCGTGCCATCCTGCACCGCCAGAAGATGCAGGGCGGTGGCGTCATATGCGTCGCGTTCGATGTCTGCGGGCACGCCCTGTTCGTCGACAAACACCGCAAATCGCAGTTTCAGACAGGTTTCCAGATCGTCGGTGCGGGTGATGGTGGCATTCATTTTGCAAAATAATCCTTCAGGACACGCGCATAAATCGCCTTCAACTGATGGATCTGATCCACGGCCACATGTTCATCAACCTGATGCATGCTGCGGCCGACAAGGCCGAATTCCACCACCGGGCAGTGATCCTTGACGAACCGCGCATCAGACGTGCCGCCGGTGGTGCTGAGTTCCGGTTCAACACCGGTTTCGGCCTTGACCGCACCGGCCACCAGATCGGACAGGGGCCCCGGCGGGGTCACGAAACTCTCTCCTGATATCTTGACGCGCAGGTCGATTTTCACCCCAAACTCGGCCGCGACGGCGTCTGCCCTGGACTGAAGCCAGTTTTGCAGCGCCTTGCCTGTATGGGCATCGTTGAAGCGGATGTTGACGGTCGCGGTGCAGCTGCCGGGGATGACATTGGTGGCCGGGTTGCCGGTGTCGATGGTGACAACCGCCAAAGTGGAGGCATCAAAATGCGCGGTGCCCCGGTCCAATTCATGAGATGACAGCTGATCCATCAGACGCGCCAAGGCGGGAAGCGGATTTTTGGCGCGATGGGGATAGGCGGCATGCCCCTGCACACCGGTCACGGTGAACCATGCATTCAACGAACCACGCCGCCCGATCTTCATCATCTGGCCCATGTGGTCGGGGCAGGTCGGCTCTCCCACTAGACACACGGACATCTGTTCGCCGTTTTGGTCCATATGCTGCAAGAGTTCGATGGTGCCGTGGTCGGCGTCGCCCTCTTCATCGCCGGTGATCGCCAGGATCAAGGCGCCCTCGGGGGGGGCGTCGCGTACCAGATCAATCGCGGCGGCAACAAAGGCTGCGACGCCGGACTTCATATCGGTGCTGCCACGCCCGTAAAGCACACCATCGACGATCTCGGCACCAAAGGGATCATGGGTCCAGTCATCGGGATTGCCGATCGGCACCACGTCGGTATGGCCATTGAAGCCAAACGTCTTTTCATGACCCTTGGCGCCCCAGCGGGCAAACAGATTGCGGATCCCGCCCTGATCCACCCTTGTGCATTCGAACCCGGCGGACGACAGCATGTCCTGCAACAAGACCAATGCGCCCCCTTCATCAGGGGTGACAGAGCGGCAGCGAACCAGCGCGGCCGTCAGATCTGCCGGATCAACAGCGGATGTGAGGGGGGGATTTTCAGCGGGCATGGCTGGCTCCGATGGTATGGGATTGTGACCTGATAGCAGCGGCTTGGCGCTGCGGACCTGTATCGCTTAGCAGAATGGGCCGGACGGGGCTAGGCCGCCCGCCGGGAATGGTAACGGCCATAGGGTGGGGTGGTCTGTGCCAAATTCCGAGAAGGGATTTGCGAACCGCCGCCGCCCGGTGTGTGTTTGGGGGGGATGGTTCAGTGGGCGTCCTGATCCGTCAACGGTTCGTAAAACGGAGTGATCTGCGCCACGATCACCGAATTCTCATCCAGAGCGCGTTGCATCAGATCGGCTTCGGTCTTGTCGATCTCTTCACCGGTTTGCCGACGTTCGTCCAGCGTGCCATGGCCGGTCACGTCCAGCGGCGCGAGGTCAGCTTGTTTCAGGATGGCGACGGTTTCGCGGACGGCTTCGGCTTCATCCACGCCAGAGGCATAGCAGATCAGCCCCGCACCGGTGGCGCCCTCGGGCAGGCCATCGCCGGATTTGCGGCCGACCTGAACAACAAGGGTGTAGACGTGATGCGGTTTTTTCGGCGGTTTGGTCATAGTGAACCTTTGGCGCTTTTGGCAGCGGGAGGGAGCCTCCGGCGGGGATATTTTTGGCCAGATGAAATGCGGAGCCGCGTCGCGAGTGGCGCGGCCCCGACGCGGTCTCAGTCGCGCAAAAGTTCGTTGATCCCGGTTTTGGAGCGGGTGCGCTCGTCAACGCGTTTGACGATCACCGCGCAATAGAGGTTGACGTTGTTCTTGGACGGCATCGAGCCTGCCACAACGACCGAATAGGGCGGCACTTCGCCGTACATCACTTCGCCGGTTTCGCGGTCGACGATCTTGGTCGACTGGCCGATGAAGACCCCCATGCCAAGGACCGAACCTTCGCGCACGATGCAGCCTTCGACCACTTCGGAACGCGCGCCGATGAAGCAATTGTCCTCGATGATGGTCGGGCCGGCCTGCATGGGTTCCAGCACGCCGCCGATCCCGACGCCGCCCGAAAGGTGGACGTTCTTGCCGATCTGGGCACAGGAGCCGACCGTGGCCCATGTATCAACCATGGTGCCTTCGTCGACATAGGCGCCAAGGTTCACGAACGACGGCATCAGCACCACGCCGGGCGCGATATAGGCGGATTTGCGGACAACACAGTTTGGCACGGCCCGGAACCCGGCCGCGCGCCATTGGTTGTCGCCCCAGCCTTTGAACTTGCTGTCGACCTTGTCCCACCAGCCAGAGCCTTGCGGGCCGTTGTCCTGCAGTTCCATGTCCTTGATGCGGAAGCCCAGCAGAACGGCTTTCTTGGCCCATTGATTGACATGCCAGTCGCCGTTGTCCTGGCGCTCTGCCACGCGCAGTTTACCGGAATCCAGCGCGTTCAGCGTGTCTTCGATGGCTTCGCGGGTTTCACCGCCGGTGGTGGGGGTGATTGTGTCGCGGGCGTCCCATGCCGCCTCGATGGCGGTTTCAAGTTGGGCGTTGGACATGGGGAATCTCCATCAGTTGGGCTGTGATCAATGCTGCGCCGCTTTAGATAGGAAAATCGGATGCGGGGCAACCACGGCACAGGCGGCCTAGTCGAACCTGTCGTCACTATTTACCCTTGCGCCGGCAAAAATGTTGGCAAAGCGCGCGCTGATCCAACCGGTCCGCCCAGCGTGATCGAGTTTTAGCCATACCGCTTGATTGTCCGTTGTCACCTGACAGCCGCGGACCCGGAACCTTGTGCCTTCGGGGATTTCGCCAAGTCGCGCTGCCTTGAGCGACGGGGTGGCGCGCATATTGACCGATGTCATGATCGCGGCCTGCCCAAACCTTTGGCGCCACGGCGCATCGTTTGACAGGACATTTGATGCCGGATCGATCATGGGGTGCAGCTGGCCCATGTGGCAGGCGCTAATGTCGGCCAGCAAGGCGTTGGTGGCGAGGCGTTGGACCCTGGTGTCAATGGCACACCATGCGTCATATCCGTTTTCGCTATCAATGCATTCGGGGGGATCGCGCGTGACATCAAGAAAGAGATTGCCCTCGCTGGTGCGCGCCATCAGACAATGTTCGCCCGACCGGAAACTGCCGCGAAACGCGGTGCCGCGATGCGATTTGAAGAAATCGGAAACGGTGCCATTGGGAATTGGGAACAGATCACCAACCATTTCAGTGGCGGTGGTCAATGGGATCTGCGAAATATCGCGCAGTTTGGTGCAGAGTTGATAGACCTGCGCCATGCTGAGCGCGGCGGAGTGCAGCGGCTCTGACAGCGGATCGGTGGACACGGGTATAAAACCCAGATCATAGGCGCGGTCACTGGCCCCGACGTAAAAGAAGCTGTCGGCGGATCGGTGTTTCAGCGCCTCGGCAATCAGCTCTGGTTTGTTCAGCTCGCCGGTCACGATCGTCATATAGGCGGCCATGATGTCATAGGTCAGATCCATCACGGCCTTGACCTGGGCCTGTTGAAACGCCTGGCCATCGGGCAATGCGCCCATGTGAAAGCCGATGCGCCCGCCAACCTCGATAAAGCGGTAGCTGTCAAAATCGTCCAATGTGCGCCGCTCGGACGCCAGCGAAAACGCCAAGGCACAGGCAGACAGGCATTCGGTATCGGCAAGGACATAAACGCCAACGAAATCCGGATCCTGCGAGCCAAGCCGCGCCCCCAGGCTTCTGCCCAATGCGATCCCTTCAAGGAAATTGCCGCCCGGGCTTTCCAGCACCAATTTCCAACCCCAGCCCTTTTTTTGGTCATGCATCCGTTCGACCAGCGCCCAAAGCTTGTCTGTGTCGCCTTTTTCAATCACGCCTGACATTTTGATCACCCAAGGCGCGTCGGACCGTACGGGCCGCGTCGGGCGGCGCAGGTCTGCACGGTTCGCCGGCAGGTCGACATATGCAGAATAAAGTGGGGTCAGTTGCGAGAGGCGCGGCGCAAGATCATCGCGGACCTCAAATGTGGCGGCGAGGGCCGAAAATGGCCAAGCCAGACAGAAAATCAAAGCGGACAACGTAAGTTTCAAACGGTTCATGATTTCTCCCAAGCTTATTTTGCCGAAGCAGCATTGCATCCCGATGGTTGGCACCATTTAATCGCCTTAGGCAATAACAGGTGTTTTTTGAACATCTTACAACGGCGATTGCAACGCATCGCTACAGGAGACGCACATGACCGAACAGCGCCACAGCCCGTTTCGCGACGCCCATGAAGACCGGGAAACGGCGGGGGATATTCCGGATACGCCCCAGACACGTGCGCCGGCCTATCGGTTGGCCTTTGCGGATGATGATTTCCTGTGCCGCGATGAATTGCGCCCGGTCCGGTTGCAGCTGGAGCTGCTGAAACCGGAACTGATGATGACCGAGGCCGGTGTTGAAAGCACCATCGTCCTGTTTGGCGGTGCGCGCATTCCCGAACCCGCGAAAAAGCAGAATGCCCGCACCAAGACGCTGGCGGATCTGTCGCGGTTTTATGAAGAAGCACGGGACTTCGCGCGGATCATGACCGAGATTTCGGCGCAATCAGGCGGGCGTGAAAACGTCGTTGTCACCGGCGGCGGGCCGGGTGTGATGGAGGCGGGAAATCGCGGCGCGATGGAGGCCGGGGGCCAATCCATCGGCTTGAATATCGTTTTGCCGCATGAGCAGGCGCCAAACGAATATGTAACGCCGGGGCTGTGTTTCAATTTCCACTATTTCGCCATTCGCAAGATGCATTTCCTGATGCGGGCCAAGGCGATCTGTGTGTTCCCGGGTGGGTTCGGCACGATGGATGAAATGTTCGAGGCGCTGACGCTGATTCAGACCGGGCGCATGGAGCGCGTGCCGTTTCTGTTGTTCGGGCGCGAATTCTGGGAAAAGATCATCAATTGGGACGCATTGGCCGATGCCGGCACCATTGCTGCCGAAGATCTTGAGCTTTTCCGGTTTGTTGAAACGGCGCAGGAGGCGGCGGATCTGATCGGGAATTGGAAAGCCGCTGGCCTGCGTGACGGGCTGCCGGGGCGTTAAACACCCCGCTCAATCTGGTTGCGAAGTCTGGGTCAGGCCGCCGATTGCGCGGGCAAAGCACAGATTTCGCGCCCATGGGGCAGGGCGGTGACCATATCGCCATGGTCGGTGCGCTTGATGGCATAGCCATAGCCGGCCAGACGATGTTCCCATTCCCGTGCGCTGAGCGCCTTGATGCGTTCCTGTTCCAGAAGTGCCAGAAGCGTGTCGATCTCGGTGGTCTGCATTGTTCCTCTCCCATGTTGGTTCAATGTGTGTACAGTCGGATTGCGGCCTGCATCGCGCGCAATTGCGGCGAATTTGCGCGGGTGTTTTCCTGTTGCCAACCGGCGGTCTGCTTTGGAAATTCGCCCCCCGGCCCGCTGGACAGTCGCGCGGAAACCCCTAGTGTCGGGACAAACATCGACGGAGCGGGAAATGGATAAGTTCGGCAAGAGCCAACCAGTCAAACGGGTTGAGGATGCGCGGTTTCTGACAGGGCAGGGTCGATATGTTGATGATATCGCCCCCGAGAATGCGCTGCATGGGTTTGTATTTCGCTCGCCGGTGGCACATGGCGCGATCACGACGCTGAATGTGGACGACGCGCGCGAGGCCGACGGGGTGCATCTGGTGGTGACACTGGATGATCTGGAGGCGGCCGGCGTGCATGTGGGCATGGCGGGGGCCACTGTGCCCAACCGCGACGGGACGCGCGGCGCCAGCCCGGAACGTCCGGTGCTGGCACGGGGGCGGCTGCGGTTTGTCGGCGAAGCGATTGCAATGATCTTTGCCGAGACCTTGCAACAGGCCAAAGATGCCGCCGAGCTGATCGAGCTGGATTATGATGATCTTCCGGTGTCGCTGGCACTGGACACAGGCGCGCATGACATTCATCCCGAAGCCCCGGGCAATCTGGCCTATGATTATGGCCTCGGGGATGAAGCGGCGACCAATGCGGCCTTTGATGCGGCGGCAAAAGTGGTCTCGCTACAGATCGACGACAACCGCATTATCGTCAATTCGCTTGAGCCACGCGGATGTTACGCCGAGGTCGAGGGCGAGCGGCTGCATGTGGCGATCAATGGACAAGGGGTCTGGGGCGCCAAGGCCTCGATCGCCAAGGCCATGGCGATGGCGCCGGAGCAGGTGCGGATCACCAACCCGGATGTCGGCGGCGGATTTGGCATGAAGGGCATGGATTACCCCGAACATGTGGTCTGTGCCTTTGCCGCACGTGCCCTGGGCCGGCCGGTGCGCTGGATGTCAGAGCGGACCGAAGCGATGTTGAGCGACAATGGCGGACGGGATCTGACCACTCTGGCCGAGATGGCCTTTGACGACGACCACCGGATTTTGGCCTATCGCATCCACACCCGGAACAACCTCGGGGCGTATAATTCCGGCTATGGCCAGCCAATCCAGTCCGAGCTTTTCGCCAAGGTCATGATGGGGGTCTATGATGTGCAGACCGCCTTCATGGGGGTGCGCGGCTATTACACCAACACCACCCAGGTCGATGCCTATCGTGGCGCGGGCCGGCCAGAGGCGATCTACGTGCTGGAACGGTTGATGGACCGGGCGGCGCGGGAACTGAATGTGGACGGCTGGGAGCTGCGCCGCAAGAATTTCATTGCGCCCGAGAAGTTCCCCTATCAGTCGGTGACCGGTGAATTATACGACGTCGGTGATTTCAATCGCGTGCTGTCGCGGGTGGAAACCACCGCGGACCGGGCAGGCTTCCTTGCGCGGCGTGCGCAATCCGAAGCCGCAGGCAAACTGCGGGGTATGGGGCTTTGTTACTATATCGAAAGCATTCTGGGCGATCCTTCGGAAGACGTGAAAGTCGCGTTCGAAGAGGATGGCAGCGTTTCGATGTATGTCGGCACACAATCCAACGGCCAGGGACATGAAACGGTTTACGCCAAATTCCTGTCCGATCAGACCGGCATTCCCGCCGACCGCATTCGTGTGATTCAGGGCGACAGCGATCTGATTGCGCGGGGCGGCGGCACCGGCGGGTCACGTTCGGTGACGACGCAGGCCAATGTCACGCTGACCGCCGTCAGCAATATCGTGGCCGCATTCACGCCGTTTTTGGCGGATACCATGGGCGTCGAGGAGAGCAAAGTGACCTTCGATGACGAAACCTTTCGGGCTGAGGGGTCGAATATGACACCCACCCTGCTGGAGGCCGCCGCATTGGCGCGGGAGGCCGGGCGCGAGGATCTTTTGACCCATGCGGCGCGTTCGAAACTGCCGGGGCGGTCCTATCCCAATGGCGCCCATGTGGCCGAGGTCGAGGTCGATCCCGAAACCGGTGCGATTTCGGTCGACAGATATACGGTGGTCGATGATTTCGGCAATCTGATCAACCCGATGCTGGCAGAGGGCCAAGTGCATGGCGGTGTGGCCCAGGGCATCGGTCAGGCGATCACCGAACGGGTGGTTTTCGATGAAGAGGGCCAGTTGCTCACGGCAACGTTCATGGATTACGGCATGCCGCGTGCGGATAATCTTCCCATGATTGGGTTTGATACGGAACCGGTGCCCTCGACCGCCAATCCCATGGGGATGAAGGGCTGTGGCGAAGCCGGAACAGTGGGCGCGATGGCCGCGATGGGCAATGCGGTGCAGGATGCGCTTTGGGACCGTGGTGTGCGACAGGCAGACATGCCGTTCACGCCGATGCGTGTGTGGAGTATGCTAAAGGATGCGTCTGAGACGGCTGCATAAACAGGTCGCTGGCTGGCTGGCGCGCAAGCTTCGGTTCAAGCAGACCCGGACCGGACCGCGCCGTGGCCAGCGGACCCATGTGATCCTGCTGGATGGCACGATGTCGTCGCTGCGTGACGGGCAGGAAACCAATATCGGCCTGATTTACAAGCTGCTCTGTGATGCGCCGGGTGATCTGTCGCTGTATTATGAACCCGGCGTGCAATTCCCCGACTGGCGCGCGGCCTATGCCGTGATGACCGGCAAGGGGATCAACCGCCAGATCCGGCGGGCCTATGGCTATCTTGCGTCGCGCTATCGCCCCGGCGACCGGATCTTTTTGATCGGGTATTCGCGGGGGGCCTATGCGGTGCGGTCGCTGGCCGGGCTGATTGACCGGGTCGGGCTGGTCACCGCGCGTCATGCGTTGGAACGCAATGTATCCCAGGCCTGGCGCCACTATGAAACCGCCCCTGAAAGCGACACCGCCCGGGCATTTCGCGCCGCCTATTGTCACGACACCGCGCCGATCGAAATGGTTGGGGTCTTTGACACGGTCAAGGCGCTGGGCCTGCGCTTTCCGGTGTTCTGGCGGATGTCGGGGGATCGCCACGCGTTCCACAACCATCATCTTGGCGCGACGGTGCGGCATGGCTTTCATGCGCTGGCGTATGATGAGCGTCGTGCGGCCTATGCGCCGGTGTTGTGGACCGTGCCAGAAGGCTGGACCGGTGGGGTTGAACAGATCTGGTTTCGCGGCAGTCACGGCGACATCGGCGGCCAGCTTGGCGGGTTCGAAGCCGCCCGGCCTCTGTCCAATATCCCGCTGGTCTGGATGCTGGGCAAGGCCGAGGGCTGCGGCCTGATGCTGCCTGATGGCTGGCGCGCCCGGTTCCCGACCGATCCCAATGCGCCCTCGGCCGGGGGGTGGCGGGGCTGGAGCAAGCTGTTTGTGTTTCGCACCGGGCGACGGCGGATGACCGACCCGTCGGAACGGCTGCACCCGACGTTGCAGGATCATCTTGACCGCGCCGAAGGCAATTTCGCCCGTCTGATGGCGGCGTCGCGCGAAATGACCTCTGCCGTGATGCGCCGTAACCTCTGATCGCGGGAAACTCACAAGTCGGTGAGCTTTTCTTTTCTTTTTTCAACTGTGTCTTACGTGTTCATCATGAGACGCAAGGCCGGAACCCTTGCGAGACCTCACTGTCCCTCGTTCCGCACTTGCGCCCAGTTATTTAGCTGGGCGCTTTTTTCTGTGCCCCGGTCGATATAGAAGTATGCCCATGACCTATGCTGACGACGATCTGAAACACATATTGGAACGCACCCGCGTGATTGCCGTGGTGGGGGTGTCGCTCAACCCGGAGCGGCCCAGCCATTATGTGGCGCGCTATCTGGCGCTCAAGGGGTATCGGGTGATCCCGGTCAATCCCGGACATGCCGGTCGGGAATTGTTTGGCGAAGAGATCCGCAGCGATCTGTCTCAGGTGCCAAAAGAGGTCGATATGGTCGACGTCTTTCGCCGGTCTGATGCCGTGCCAGCGATTGCCGATGCGGCTTTGGCGCATCTGCCGAACCTGAAAACCTTCTGGATGCAGATCGGGGTAGAGCATGCTGCCGCCGCTGCAACGCTGCAAAGCCGCGGGGTGGACGTGATCATGAACCGATGCCCGAAAATCGAATATCCGCGGTTGATTGGTGACTAGGGCCCTGACCCTGGCGTGTGCCTGCGGTTTCCACCGGGATCATCCCGTCACAATCATGGCTGTTCCGGTTTTGATGTGAGGTCGGCGTTATTGGCCTAGGCTAATTCTGCCCGCACCGCCGCATGCAACGTGGGGTTGGCGGTCAGCACGCCGGGGCTTTGCGGGGTGTCGGTGTTGAACACCAATTCACTGCCATCGGCGGCGGTGGCCTTGGCCCCGGCTTCTTCGGCAATCAATGTGCCCGCCGCGATATCCCAATGCCAGGTTGCGCGCAGGGTCAGCATGGCGTCAAACCGCCCCTGAGCAATCAGCGCCATGCGATAGGCCAGCGACGGACGAAAGGCGCGGCGCACCTCTGGCGGGGCGACCTTCCAGTGACGGGGTTCAAAATTGGGTTTGGGCGCCATCATATGGGCGCCGGTCAATGCGCTGCGTTGGCCGGTGTGGATCGGGCTGCCGTTCAGGGTTGCCCCGCCACCTTGCTCGGCGGCAAAGATCCGGTCGCGCGCGGGCAGATGGATCACTGCGGCGGTCACCTTTCCGTGGTGGGCAATCGCAATGGAATGCGCCCAGGTGCCAGAGCCTTCGATAAAGCTGCGGGTGCCGTCGATCGGATCAATGATGAACACATCGTCACAATTCAGCCGGGATTTGTCGTCCGGGGTTTCCTCGCTCAGCCAGCCATAACCGGGCCGCGCGCTGCGCAGGATATCATGCAACACATCGTTGACCGCAAAATCGGCTTCGGTGACGGGACCAAGGCCGGGCTTGTCCCAGACCCGCGCCTCGGGACCGGTGAAGGTCAGCGCAACCTCGCCTGCGGCGCGGGCGGCGCGCAACAGAAGGGCGAGGTCGGTTTCCTGACGTTCAGGCCCCGGCAAGTGTCATGCCTTCGATCAAAAGGGACGGCACCACCCGCGACAGATGCGGGCGAGCATCATTGGCGGGGATCAGGCGGGCGAACATGTCGCGCAGATTGCTGGCAATCGTCACCTCGTTCACCGCATGGGTGATCTGGCCGTTTTCGACCCAGACACCAGAGGCGCCACGGGAATAATCGCCGGTGTTGGGGTTGATGGTCGACCCGATCAGTGAGGTGACAATCAACCCGGTGCCCATATCGGCAATCAGATCGGCGCGGCTTTGCGTGCCTTGGGTCAGTGCCAGGTTCCAGTTTGTCGGATGCGGCGGACCAGAGGTGCCGCGCGCTGCATTGGCGGTGCTTTGCATCCCCAGCTTGCGGGCATTGCCAAGATCCAGCGTCCAGCCGGTCAACACGCCTTTGTCGATGATTGCGCGGCGCTGGGTGGCCAGACCTTCGGCATCAAACGGGCGTGATGCGGTGGCGCGGGGGCGGTGCGGGTCTTCGATCAGGCTCAGCGTGTCGGGCAGCACCTGTGTGCCCAACGCGTCGCGCAGGAAGGATGCGCCACGTGCAACCGCACTGCCGGACACCGCAGACATCAAATGGCCGATGATCGAGGCCGAAATGCGTTCGTCAAACAGCACCGGATAGTTGCCGGTGGGTGGTTTGCGCGGGGCCATCCGTTCAACCGCGCGCTGTCCGGCGTTGCGGCCAATATCCTCTGCGGCGCGCAGGTCGGCGGCAAAGGTCCGGCTGTCGCCGTCGTAATCACGCTCCATCGTGAGGCCTTCGCCCGCGATGGCAACACAAGACAGGGAGGATCCGTTGCGGCGATACCCGGCGGAAAATCCGTTGCTGGCGGCCAGATGCACCGCAGTGGCGGAATAGGCGGCAGAGGCGGATTGCACCTGTGTCACGCCGGCAACCGCCATGGCCGCCGCTTCGGCTTCTTCGGCACGCGCTTGCAGCATCGCCGGATCGGGTTCTGCTGCAGGGTCATGTAATTCCAGCGCCCCGGCATCGGTGGAGTGTGCCAATTGGGCGGGATCGGCCAGCCCGATATAGGGGTCTTCCGGCGCTTCACGCGCCATGGCGACCGCCCGTTCCGCCATCGCGGCCAGGGTTTCCGGCCGGGTGTCCGAGGACGAGACATTGGCCTGTCGCTGCCCCAGCAGAACCCGCAGGCCGATATCGGTGCCTTCGGCCCGTTCGGCCTGTTCCAATGCGCCGCTGCGCACGTCGACATTCAGCGAGGTGCCGGTCATGGCGATGGCATCAGCGGTGTCGGCGCCGGCGGCGCGTGCGGCGGCAAGCAGCGCCTCGGTCAGGTCTTGCAACGATTGCGGCATGTCAGTCTCCTTGGACGGCAGAGGTAAAGTGCCGCGACCGCCTGTGCAAGGCCATGCCAGAGGCCGGCCTGCAACTGATTTCACGTCCCGGGGTCAGACTTCGATGAATTGCGGGGCGTAATCGACCGGGAAATTCACCGAACGGGCAATGAAACAGACCTTGTGGATCTCATGATGGATCGCCTCGGCCCGGGCCAGATCTGTGCCGATCGGTACCTCGATCCGGGGGTGCAGGGTGGCCCGAACAAAACGACCGGCGCCGTCGGGCGTGCTTTCCCCCTGTCCGATTGGCGTGTCGGTATAGGCCTGAACCGCGATCCCGGCCTCGGATGCCAGGTGCAGATACCACAGCATGTGACAGGCCGAGAGCGCGGACAGCATCAAATCTTCCGGGTTCATCAGGGTCGGATCGCCGCCCAGCATCGGGTCGTTGGAACAATGCACCACCGGTTTGCCCGGCGCGGCGATGTCCCAGGTGCGGTCATAGGCGCGGTAAGCGCTGGTGCCGCTGCCGCGGTTGCCGGTCCAGGAAATGGCGGTGGTGAAATCATGGTGTTTGGCCATTGGGCGCCCCCCTTGGATTATGTCGTGACCACAATGGCGCAGCGCGCCGCAGTGGCAAGGGCCGAGATTGACCGGGGCGGGGGGTGTGGGGGTCAACAGCGTATTGCACAGCGCCGGGTCGGCCGTTAGGATTCCATGGATGCAAGATCCACAACTGGACCCCCGCAAGACCCCGCGCCAGGCCCGCAGCCGCAAGACCTGTGATGCGATATTGCGCGCCGCCGCAGAGATTCTGGCCAAATCCGGCCAGCGCGGATTGAACACCAATCACGTGGCGCAAAAGGCCGGGGTGTCGATAGGCTCGCTTTATCAATACTTTCCCAACAAGCAGTCCATCGTTGTCGCCTTGATCGGCGACCGGCGGCAGGCGGTGTTTGATGATATGGACAGGGTCGCGCAAGCGCAGGAGGGCGCGGGGCTGGCCGAGATCATTCGCGCCATGACGGCAGTGCGCCTGCGGCATGGGTTTGATCGCCCGGCTCTGGCTGCGGCGCTGGAGCGGGCCGAAGCGGAATTGCCGCCCGATCCGGCGTTGCGGCAACAAAAAACCCGGGAACAGGCGCTGATCGTGGCGGTTTTGGCGGAACATTACGTCGACGACCCCGAAACCGTGGCGCGGGATGTGCTGGCGATTGGGGATGGCATGAGCAGCGCGGCGATTGCCGCAGGCGAGGCCGACGCCGATGCGCTGATGGCGCGGGTCGATCGTTCGGTCACCGGATATCTGAGCGGCGTGCCGGTCGGGACCTAAGCGCGCGTTTCAAAACTTGGCGGACCCCGAAAAAAGGGCGCACCTTGCGGCGCGCCCTGAATGTTGGTGTCGAAAATGGGGCGCGCTTATTGAATGCGCTGACCATTGGCCAGGACATGGCCCTGTTCGTTCACTTCGATTTTGGACTTCAACACGTCATCCCCGGCAGTCACCGCAAACATGCCCATCATCATCCGTGCGCCCATGGCCTGCTCCTCAGGAACGATGCCCATGGCGACCAGCTTGTCGATCAACGCATTTGCGCCGGTCAGCTCTGCATTCACCTCGCCCAGCGGGCGCGGCATGCCACCAAAGGTTTGCAGATCGGAATTATCAAAGGTGAAGGCCCCCGATCCGGTCAGAACCGCGCCAACCGCGTCAATCACCAAGGAATTCAGCGTCAGCTCGTGCAATTCGGCCGGCATGTCCGACATGGCCATTTCTTCGGCTTGTTCAGGGTCAAACAGGTCAAACAACATCCGCGCCTTGCCGGTCAGGTCGATCTTGATGGTGGCGGGATCACGCGGCAATTGTGCGCCGGAATCAAAGATGTTCCAGATCAGATCATTCATCACAAAGTTGCCGAGGGTGATGCCTGCGGCCACATCTGCGGGTTCGTCGCTTTTGGAAACGGGCAGGGCAATGTTGCCGCCCAGTTCGTCAGCCTTCAACGCGATGGGGAAGGGGATGTCGCCGCCCTGCATCTGCACGTCATAATCATCGACCAGGAAGTCATAGGACCAAGCCTGTGGCGTCATTGCCATGTTGAACACGCCGCCCGCCGAAGATGAGGCAAAGTTGACCGCGTCGCCGTGTTCGACAAAGTTGAACTGCGTATTGCCGCTGTCGTAAGAAAATTCACCGTCGATATCCATGACCTGCAACAGCGCTGTGGGATCTTCGGGATCAATTTCCAGCGGCAATTTGCCTGTGCTGCCATAGCTCAGGCCTTCCAGCCCGCCCTTGAACAGCATTGTGTTTTCGGCATTGTCGGGGTCGCGTCCGGCAAAATCATAGCTCACGCTATCAATAGACATGGTTTGGGCGATGTCGCGCATCTCGTCGGTTTTGATCGCCGATTGCCCGCTCAGCCCGGTCAGGACCAGCGCGCCGCGGAACACCTCGGCCGGGACATTGTCACCATCGGCAATCAATTCGGCCAAAGACACCTTGGTCGAGGTCGCGGAATAGACCCAGGTCGTGTCATTGGGGGCACCGGACACTTTCATGTCCAGACCGTCGGTTTCATAGCGGATTGTGGCGGTCACCGGGTCGGCGTAATTGTCGACATCCAGCACCACATTCATATCCGCAGGCCAGGCCACATCGACCGCGCCGCCATCCTGGGTCAGGGTGATTTCCGGCATCTTGACAGTGGCGGATGTGTTCGCCTCTGGAATGGGGATCGACATCACGATTTCTGACAGGGTCAGCGTGTCGCCCGACGTGTTTTCGGTGGCGGTCACGGTATAACCGTAGCCTTCCATATAGCCTTTGAGATCGGCCCAAACCTGATCAGGGGTCACATCTGCGGCGGCGGACTGCACCAGGGCCAAAGTGGCCAGTGCCGTTGTTCCGGTTAGTTTTTTCCAAGATGACATAATCAATGGACCTTTCATGTGAATGACTGCCGCAACTTCACTTGCGTGGATTTATTGGTCAAGGGGGGCATTCCTTACCTTTGTTGGGGTGTCGGCGTTTTCCCGCGCGGCCGGACGTTGCTGGACCTGTTCCACCCTTGGGGCTAGGTAAGTGTCAAACGAGATTTGGCAAGAGGTTCGATATGACGCAAGTGATGAGTGGGAAATGCGTGATGATCACCGGAGCAAGCCGGGGCATCGGTGCCGCCGCCGCACGCGAATTTGCGGGTGCCGGGGCAAAGGTAGTTCTGGTCGCGCGGAGCGAGGAAAGCGTTGCTGATCTGGCGGGGGAAATTGGCCCCGATGCCCTGGCCGTGCCCTGTGATGTCAGCCGCTACTGGGAGGTCGAGGCCGCAGTGCGTGCGGCGGTGGAAACCTTTGGCCGGTTGGATGTGCTGATCGGCAACGCCGGGGTGATCGAACCGATTTCGCTGCTGGCCGAGTCCGATCCAGAGGGCTGGAGCCACGCGATCGACATCAACCTGAAGGGGGTCTACCACGGTATGCGCGCGGCGATGCCGGTGATGGTCGCGGCGGGCGGCGGTACGATCCTGACGGTGTCGTCCGGTGCGGCGCATGCCCCGATGGAGGGGTGGAGCCACTATTGCGCGTCCAAGGCCGGGGCGGCGATGTTGACCCGCAGCGCCGATATGGAAGGCCGCGATCACGGCATTCGCGCCATGGGGCTGTCCCCGGGTACGGTGGCGACGCAGATGCAGCGCGACATCAAGACAAGCGGGATCAATGCGGTCAGCGAATTGGACTGGTCCGATCATATCCCGCCGGAATGGGTGGCCAAGGCTTTGCTTTGGATGTGCCTTCCCGAAGCGGATGCGCATCTTGGGGATGAGTTGAAGCTGCGGGACGAAGCTTGGCGGCGTCAGTTGGGGCTGATTGCGTGATCGAGGTCACGCGCGACGGTGGTTTCTGGCTGGTGACGATCAACCGGCCCGACAAGGCCAATTCACTGACACCCGAGATGTTGGAGGATCTGGTCAAAATCGCCGAAAGCGCGGCTGAGGCGAAGGTGTTTGTCCTGACGGGCGCGGGCAAGGTGTTTTCCGCCGGGGCGGACCTTGACGCGGCCAAGGCCGGGCTGGCGGTGTCCGATGTCTGGGAACGTCTGTCCGGCGCGGTTGCGGCATTGCCGGGGCTGACGATTGCGGCGTTGAACGGCACCCTGGCGGGGGGCAGTTTTGGCATGGCGCTGGCCTGTGATCTGCGGATTGCCGTGCCCGGCGCGCGGTTCTTTTACCCGGTGATGAAACTGGGCTATCTGCCGCAACCGTCGGATCCGGGCCGTTTGGCGGCATTGGTCGGGCCGTCGCGGGCCAAGCTGATCCTGATGGGCGGGGCCAGGGTTTCGTCTGATGAGGCGCTGGCCATCGGGCTGGTGGATCGCATCGTCGCGCCCGAGAGTTTGATGGATGAGGTGCGGAGCCTGGCCGCCGACACCCTGGCCGCCAAACCCGAAATTGCCACAGGCATAAAGCGGATCTGTGCCGGGGTGTAACTGGTTGCGGCCCACGCCATGATCCCGGGGGCGGGATCGTCCCCCAAGCCCAAGCAGCCGGGTAAATTGGGGGCCAGCCCCCAAACGGCAGGGTTAGTTGGGGGCCAGCCCCCAAACCCCCGGGATATTTACCCCAAGAAGAAAGCCGGATCGGGACCTGATCGGGTGCGGTTTGCCGTTACCGCCGCGCTGCGCGCATTTGCAGGGCTGGATCACTTGCTTCCGTGAACGGGGCGGGGCATCACAGAGCAATATCTGTGGCTGGGGCCTAGGGACGTGGAGTTGGTGAATGGAATTTGATCTCGCAAATCAGCCGGAGATAGTGCAGCAGGCTGCGGGCTATGCGCTTCAGGGGTGGGATCTGGCGATGTCCTGGCTGTTGAGCCCAGAGGCCTGGTCGCAATTTGCCTTGCTTTTGGTGGCCTGGTTTGCGGCCCGCTATGCCAACAAGAAGTTGCAGCCGCTGTTGCAGCGCTGGTTGACTCCACCCGAAGGCCATTTGGGCTTTTTGACCAAGGCGCGGCTTTTTGTTCTGCAATTCCTGCCGCTTTTGCTGCCGCTTCTGGCCTATGGGTTCACCGGGATTGGCGAAAGCGTGGTGCGGTCGATCTTTGACAGCGGTGCGGTCATCGCCTTTGGCAAGCGTCTGTTCCTGTTCCTGGCGGTGCGCACTCTGGTGCGTGACATCATTGCGGATCCGCTGTTCAAGATGCTGGGCAAATATGTATTGGTGCCGGTTGCCGGGCTTTATGTGCTGGGTTTGCTGGATCTGGTGCAGGCCAAGCTGGCGGATACCGTCGTGCCCCTGGGCAATCTGTCGTTTTCGGTGTTGTCGCTGGTGCAATTTGTCATCGTGGGCGGCATCATTTTCTGGTTCGGCCGCTGGTCCAAAGATCAATCGGCGGCTCTGATCCACAAACAAGAGGACATGCGCCCCGCCACCCGGCAGTTGGCTGAAAAGGCCGCGGAAATCGCAATTTTCGGCGTCGCGTTCCTTGTCTTCATGAATATCATGGGCATTCCGCTGACCTCGCTTGCGGTACTGACGGGGGCGCTGGGCGTCGGGATCGGGTTCGGTCTGCAAAAGATTGCGTCGAATTTCATATCTGGCGTGATCCTTCTGCTCGAAGGGCAGGCGACCGTGGGCGATTACGTCGAACTGGACGGTGGTGAGGCTGGCACCATCATCAAGATGACCGCCCGCGCCGCCATTCTGGAAAGCTTTGATGGCCGCTGGATTGTTGTTCCAAACGAGGATTTCATTGTCACCCGCGTGGTGAATTATTCCGATCAGGGCAGCGCAAACCGCTATGAGGCGCCGTTTTCCGTCAGCTATGATACCGATATCAATCTGGTGCCTGATATTATTGAAAAGGCCGTATCGACCCACCCCCGCGTGTTGGATGAGCCCTATCCGGCGGATTGCGAATTGCGTGGGTTTGGCGATAGTGGCATTGATTTTGCAGTGGAATTCTGGGTCAACGGGCTGGACGACGGGCCGAACAAATTCACCAGCGATGTGCTGTTCCTGATTTGGAACGCGTTGAAGGACAACGGAATTGAAATTCCCTATCCGCATCGTGTGATCGAGGTGAAGGGGGATTTGGGCGCCTTGGCGCCAGCCGCCAAACCCGAACGCGCCAGGCCCAAGAAGCCCAAGGCCGTGACCCGAAAGGTATGAGAGTTCCGGCGCTGGTGATTGGCGGCGGCCCCGCCGGATTGATGGCAGCAGAGATGCTGGCCGAGGCGGGGATTGGCGTTCTATTGGCAGAGGCCAAACCGTCACTGGGGCGCAAATTCCTGATGGCGGGCAAGTCCGGGTTGAATTTGACCCGTGATCAGCCGTTTGCGGCGTTTCTTGCAGCCTATGGCACAGGGGCCGCGGCGCTGCGCCCGATGCTGGATGAATTTGGCCCGTCTGATGTGATGGCTTGGGCCAAAGGACTGGAGCAGACGCTGTTCACCGGGCCAACCGGTCGGGTGTTTCCGCAGGTCATGAAAGCCTCGCCTTTGCTGCGCAGCTGGTTGGCGCGCCTCCAGGACATGGGGGTAGACCGCCGCACGCGTTGGCATTGGCTGGGCTGGGACGGCGCGGTGGCGCTGTTCGAAACACCCGAAGGACGGGTCGAGGTTACGGCCGATGTCACCGTCCTTGCGCTGGGCGGGGCGAGTTGGGCGCGGCTGGGATCGGATGGTTCCTGGGCCGGGATGCTACAGGCCGAGGGGGTGAGCGTCGCGCCGTTCAAACCTGCCAACATGGGGTTGAGCGTGGATTGGTCGCCGCATATGGCCACCCGGTTCGGCATGCCGGTCAAGGGCGTGGCCTGGCATGCCGGTGCGTGTGTCAGCCGGGGCGAAGCGGTGATTTCCCAACGCGGGTTGGAGGGCGGCGGGATTTATACCGTCGCCGCCGCAGTGCGCGATGGCGCGCGCCTGACGGTCGATCTGGCGCCGGATGTGGCGCAGGATGTGCTGGCCGATCGGTTGGCCAGACCGCGCGGCAAGATGTCAGCCGCCAATTTCCGCCGCAAGGCCGCGCGCCTCGATGGTGTTCAACAGGCGCTGCTGATGGAATTTGCCCGCCCCTTGCCCGCTGATCCAGCGGCTTTGGCCAGGCTTCTCAAATCCTTGCCGGTCACCCACGCCGGGCCGCGCCCGATGGACGAGGCGATCTCGACCGGCGGCGGCGTGACCTTTGACGCTTTGTCACCGGCGTTGGAATTGCGCGCAAGGCCGGGGGTGTTTGTGGCCGGCGAAATGCTGGACTGGGAGGCACCGACAGGCGGCTATCTCTTGACCGCCTGTTTGGCGAGTGGCCGCTGGGCCGGACAGGCCGCAGCACGGCACGCGGCGGCTTGCCACGGGTCCAACACCATGTAATGCATCACCGGAATTGGGGGATGTGTCATGAATACCGGTTTGATCCTGTTGACGCTGAGTTATGTCTTCAGCCAGTTTTTTCGGTCGTTTCTGGCGGTGATGGCCGATGTGCTGGAACGCGACATCGGGGCGCGGCCGGATGATCTCGCGACGGCGTCGGGCATCTGGTTTTTGGTCTTCGCGGCGATGCAGATCCCGGTTGGGGCCGCTCTGGACCGGTTCGGTCCCCGGCGGACATCGGCGGTCTTGTTTCTGATCGGCGGGGCTGGTGGCGCGGCGGCCTTTGCGCTGGCCCAAACGCCGCTGCATGTGATGTTGTCCATGGGATTGATCGGCATGGGGTGCTCCCCGGTGTTGATGGCGTCTTACTACATCTTTGCGCGCAATTACCGGCCAGAGATCTTTGCGTCGCTTGCGGCCCTGGTCTTGGGGGTGGGCACCCTGGGCAATCTGGCGGGCACCGTGCCGCTGACGCTGCTGGTCGAAGCCATCGGTTGGCGGGAAACCCTCTGGGCGCTTGCGGCCCTGGCGGGGGCCATTGCGGTGGGATTGCATTTCACTGTCCAGGACCCACCCCGGGTGGAAACCACCAAAAAAGGGTCGGTGCTGGATCTGCTGCGCATCCCGGCCCTTTGGCTGATCTTTCCGATGATGTTCGTCAATTATGCCGCCGCCGGGGGGCTGCGCGCCCTGTGGATTGGTCCGTATTTGCGGGATGTTCATGGCTTGACGGCGGGGGCGATTGGCTTTGCCACGCTGATCATGGGGGTTGCGATGATTGCCGGCACTTTTGCCTATGGTCCGTTGGACCGCTGGCTGGGCAGCCGGAAATGGGTGGTGCTCGCGGGCAGCGCCCTCGGGCTGTGCGGGACCGTGACGCTTTGGCTTTGGCCACAGCCGACGATGGTACTGTCGGTGGCCCTGTTCTGTGTTGTTGGCTTTTTCGGCATGGCCTTTCCGATAATCCTCGCCCATGGGCGCAGTTACGTGCCGCCGCATCTGGCCGGGCGGGGGGTGAGCTTGCTGAACCTGTTTGGCATTGCCGGGGTGGGCCTGTCTCAGGTGGTGACGGGCCGGGTGCAGGAGATCGCAACTCAAACCGGCACAATCGCCGAAAGCTATGCCCCGGTCTTTGCGGTCTTTGCTGCGCTGACGCTGGCTGGCATGCTGCCCTATCTCTTCAGCCGTGATCGTCTGGATTGATCCCGTCCAATCCTTCTTCTGTTCAAAAATATCCCGGGGGAGGCCAAAGGCCGGGGGCAGAGCCCCCATTTGCCACCCCGCGCCCCAATCTTCGGGCTTTGATCAGGCTGCCCTGCCGGGTTAGGGTTCCCCCATCTCGGCGGATTGAAAAACGGGGCGCGGCATGCGGTTTTGGATATTTGTGTTCGGATTTTTGGCATTTGCAATGCCGGTACAGGCGGCAAAGTTGGCCTTTGTTCTGGGCAACGAAAATTATGGCCAGCTCAGCGATCTGCGCAATGCGCATGAAGATGCCCGCGCCTATAGCGAGGCTTTTGGCGATCTGGGCTATGCCGTTTCCTATCACCAGGATCTTGACCTTGGCGATACGATTGATGCGCTCGACAGCTTTCTCAACCGGATCTCCTTCGGGGATGAGGTTGTCATCGTCTATTCCGGCCATGGCTGGAGCGACGGGGCCACCAATTACCTGATCCCGACAGACGCACCGCGCCAGGGCAGTGACCGGGTGTTGGAACGTCGGTCCATCGCATTGAAAAATGGCTTGAACGGCATTCTGGACGAGGTCGAGGCCGCCGGCGCTTCGCTGACGGTGGCGATTATTGACGCCTGTCGCAACAATCCGTTTGAACCGCCCGCCGGGCGCAAGAGTATCGGCATGACCCGTGGTCTGGCCCCGGTCAAGGCAGCCACCGGCACCTTTGTGATCTTTTCCGCCGGGGAAGGGCAAGAGGCGCTGGACCGTTTGCCCAGCGATCCGCCGGGCGCGCAGATGTCGGTGTTCACCCGCACGTTCCTGCCGCAATTGAAGCGCGGTATCTTCCTTGAAGATGCCATTGCCAAGGCCCAGGTGGAAACCGCCCGGCTGGCGCTGGATTTCGATGGCCACCTGCAACATCCCGCTTATTACGACCAGACTTTGGGATATACCTGCCTGACCGAGGATTGCGGCACAGCCACTGCGGCGGTGGTACAACCAGAGCCCGACTCACTTTGTGATTTGCTCTACGCCGAGGCCAAAGGCGCCCCAAGTTGTTTTGCCTTTGACGGTTATTTGCAAAGCTGCGGCACGCATCCCTTTCGCGGCAATGCCGAGGCTTATCTGAAACGCAATTGCCAGGTTCAGGTTGCCGCCGTCGCCCCGCCCAATGTGCAACCAGAGCCGCAGCCAAAGGCCGTGGTCACACCACCCACGTCCGACATCACGATGTCGAAATCGCTGAACCTGGTCAGCTGGGGGGGCGCCTATCAGGGGTCTCAGCAAAGAGCATATACCACCCCTTATGCTGATAAAAATGCCGGTCTTTCGATCACTTGGCACGAAAATTCGTTTGAGGCCGTGTCACTGTTGTCAAAGGCCAGGGCCGCAGGAAATGACCTTGGGTGGGATCTGGTGGATGTGGTGGCCACCGATGCCATTCGGCTGTGCGACAAGGGATTGGTGATGGAAATCAACCCGGATGCATTCCTCGCGCCCGCCCCGGATGGCAATTCTGCCTCCAGCGATTTTGGTCCCTTTCTGGTTTCGGACTGTGTGATTCCACAGATCGTCTATTCCTCTGTTGTGGCCTATCGCACCGATCTGGTGGGCAACCGGCCCCCGCGTGATATCTGTGCGTTGTTTGATCTGGACGGCTATCCCGGCAAACGCGCGCTGGAAAAGCGTCCGAACAACAATCTGGAATGGGCGCTGCTGTGTGATGGCGTGCCACATAGCGACATTTATGATGTGCTGGCCACCAATGCCGGACAGCGGCGGGCGCTGGCGAAACTCGACACGATCAAGGATCATGTGATCTGGTGGCAGGCCGGGGCCGAGACGCCGCAGCTTTTGGCCGATGGCGAGGTGGTCATGGGGTCCAGCTGGAATGGGCGGTTCTTTTCGCTGATCGAAGAGCAACAGCAACCGGTTGCCATGTTGTGGGATGCCCAGGTGTTGGATTTGGATGTCTGGGTCATTCCAACCGGTTTGTCCGCGGAACGTCTGGCGCGGGTGCGCGATTTCCTGTGGTTTGCCACGGATACCCAACGTTTGGCGGATCAGGCAAAATACATTCCCTATGGCCCCGCGCGTGCGTCATCGGCTGAATTCGTGGGCTTTCATGCCGATCTGGGGGTCGACATGGCCGCCCATATCCCCACCGCCCCGGCGAATATGCGCAATGCCTTTGTCTACAATTACGAATTCTGGGCGCGGCATACTCTGGATCTGAATGATCGGTTTGCGGCCTGGCTGGCCGAATGACAGGCCCGCACAACCAAAGGAACTGACCAATGCCCAAAGGCTATATCATTGCACATATCACGGTGCATGACCCCGAAACCTACAAGGAGTATATCCGCCGGGACACCCCCATATTGGCGGCCTCTGGCGGGCGTTTCATCGTGCGCGGCGGTCAATCCAGGGTGGTCGAGGGCGACAGCCAGGAACGCCATGTGGTGTTGGAATTCCCAAGCTATGCCGCCGCGCTGGCGGCCTGGGATGACCCGGAATATCAGGCGGTCGCAGAGATCCGCCGTGCCTCTGCCGAGGGGAGTTTCGTGATTGTCGAAGGGGCGGAATAACAGGGGTCTGCAAACAGGCTGACCAAAGGAAACCGCCGGTTTCGGGTCCGTTTTGCGGCCAATGGCTTGTATCCTGATGGGGCCGGGGGCATTGTCGCGCCCGATCCATTCCCCAGCCGGAGCCGCTGCGCATGTCTTTTTCCCTTGCCACCTGGAACATCAATTCCGTGCGACTGCGCGCCCCGCTTGTGGCGCGTTTGCTGGGCGAAGAAGCGCCGGATGTGCTGTGCTTGCAGGAATGCAAAAGCCCGGTCGACAAGATCCCGGTCGATGTCTTTCAGGAACTGGGTTACGCCCATATGGTTGCGCGCGGCCAGAAGGGCTATAACGGTGTGGCGATCCTGTCGAAACTGCCGATCACCGATGTCGGCGGCCGGGATTTTGCGGCACTGGGCCATGCCCGCCATGTGGCAGGGCAGTTGGAAAACGGTGTGACCATTCACAATTTCTATGTGCCCGCGGGTGGTGACAAACCTGACCGCGCGGTGAACGAGAAATTCGGTCAGAAACTGGATTACCTGACAGAGATGCGCGATTGGTTTCATGCCGAGACACCCGAAAAGGCGATCCTTGTCGGGGACCTGAACATTGCGCCGCGCGAAGATGACGTTTGGGACCACAAGAAATTGCTGAAAGTGGTGTCGCACACCCCGATCGAGGTCGAGCATCTTGCCCAGACCCAGGAGGCTGGCGGTTGGGTGGACATCACCCGCAAGGATATTCCGACCGGCAATCTCTATAGCTGGTGGTCCTATCGCTCGCCCGATTGGGACAATGCGGACAAGGGCCGGCGGCTCGATCATGTTTGGGCAACGCCGGATATCGCCAATGCGGGTCATGACAGCCGGGTGCTGCGCGCGGTGCGTGGCTGGGAAAAGCCCAGCGATCACGCCCCGGTTTTTGCCAGTTTTGACCTCTGACCCTCAGGTCAGATCAGCAATCACCTTGGCCAATGCGTTCCCAAGCAACTGATGGGCATCGGCTTCGAAATGCACGCCGTCGACATCGCTGGTTTCGATCACTGATCCGGCGTCGAAAAACCCCACGCCACGCGCCTTGGCCAATTCGGCCAGCGCCGGGGCGAGGGTCGGGCCATGCGCTGCGGCGCCGATGAATTCCCCCCGGAGCGGGCCAACCTCCTTGACCGCGGGCGGGCAGATCAACAGGATTTTCATGTTGGGGTGATGGGGGCTCACGTCGCGGTGCAGCGCATGATCCAGCAGCCCGGCAATACCGGCCACAATGCGCGGGGCGCTGGGAAAAAACCGGGTTTTCAGATCGTTGGTGCCCAACATGATGGTCAACACATCCACAGGCTTGTGTGACGCCAGCGCGATTTTCAACCCCAGAGCGCCGTTCATATGCGGGCCCATGATCGGATCTGAAATCGCTGTCGTCCGCCCCGGCAGGCCTTCTTCGATCAGCGCCCATCGTGGGCCCAATGCCGATGCCATCACCCGGGGCCAGCGGATGGTCGGCTTGAACCGACGGGATTCGCCGGTCGTGACAATCGGTTTGGTTCCATGGGTGTTGGAATCGCCGTAGGTCATCACGGTGCGCGTCATCTCTTGCCCTTTCAATATCCTCGCCGCCAATGCTAGATAGCCGCCAACCACAGGTAAACCGCCGTTTTGCGTTGTATGCGCCGCGGCAACGCCCATATCAGGCGAAACCCATTTGAAGGAGCGGATCATGCTGGAATTCGGCCAAGCCCAGAACAATGCCCCCGCGGGCGGTGCGTTGATCAAAGACGTCACAGAAGCGGACTTCATGGCCGAGGTTGTCGAAGCCTCGATGAAAGTGCCGGTGATCGTCGATTTCTGGGCGCCATGGTGCGGCCCGTGCAAGACGCTTGGCCCGATGCTGGAGGCTGCGGTGACCAAAGCCAAAGGCGCGGTGCAGATGGCCAAGGTCAATGTGGACGAGGCGCAATCCATCGCCGGCCAGTTGCGGGTGCAATCCATCCCGACGGTCTATGCGTTTTGGCAGGGCCAGCCGATTGACGGTTTCCAGGGCGCGGTGCCTGAATCCGAAATTCAGGCTTTTGTGGAACGAGTGGTCGCGGCCGGTGGTGGCGATGCCAGCGGCGGATTGGATGAGGCGCTGGAGGCGGCCGAGGAAATGCTGGAACAGGGCGCGGCGGTTGATGCGGCCCAGACGTTTTCCGCAATCCTTGGCGAAGAGCCGACCAATGCCAAAGCCTATAGCGGTTTGGTGCGTTCGCATATCGCGCTGGACGATCTGGAGCAGGCCGAGGCGATCCTGAACGGTGCCCCGGCCGAGATTTCCAAAGCGCCTGAGCTGGAGGCGGCCTTTGCCCAGCTGGAGCTGGCGAAACAGGCGGCAGGTGCCGGCCCGCTGGACGATCTGCGCGCGGCCGTGGCGGCCAGTCCCGATGACATGCAGGCGCGGCTTGATCTGGCCCAGGCGATCTATGCCGCGGGCGACGCCGAAGGCGCGGTTGCCGAATTGCTGGAAATGTTCCGCCGTGATCGTGAATGGAACGACGGCGCCGCCAAGACGCAGATGTTCACGATTTTCGACGCATTGAAGCCAAATGATCCGGTTGTTTTGAACGGTCGCCGCAAATTGAGCTCGATGATATTTGCCTGATCGTTTTTGGGGGCTAGGTTAGGGGTATGATCAAAGCTGCCGACCTCCCCGATACTCTCCCGGTGTTTCCATTGCCCGGGGCGCTTTTGCTGCCCCGGTCGCGATTGCCGCTGCATATTTTTGAACCGCGATACCTTGCCATGATCGAGGATTGCATGAAAACGCCGCAGCGGCTGATTGCGATGGTGCAGCCGAACCCCGGCCCGGAAAGCAAGGACGGCCGCCTGCATTCCATTGGCTGTGCCGGGCGATTGACCCAGTTTTCCGAAACCGAGGACGGGCGATATATGATCACCCTGACCGGGATCTCGCGGTTTCGGATCAAGCGCGAGGTCGACGGGTTTTCGGCCTATCGGCGCTGTGATGTGGATTGGAGCGGCTTTGACCGCGATCTGGGCCATGCAGAACATGATGCCGGTCTGGATCGGGCGCAGTTCATGACGCTGCTGAACCGGTTTTTCGAGGCCCGTTCGCTTGAGGCGGATTGGGAAACCATGCGTGATGCGGACGAAGAGCTGTTGATCAACTCGCTCTCCATGCTGCTTGACCTGTCGCCAGAGGACAAACAGGCGCTGCTGGAGGCGCCTTCGCTTGCGACCCGTCGGGAAACGCTTGTCACGCTGATTGAATTTGCCCTGCGGGGCGGCGCATCCGAGGATTTGATGCAATGAATGACACGCCTGCCAAGACCGATACCTTTGACCGCCGGATGCTGGAGGCGCTGGTGTGCCCGCGCACCCAGGAACCGTTGAGTTTTGATGCAGAGCGTCAGGAATTGGTCTCGAAGAAGGCGGGGCTGGCCTTTCCGATCCGCAACGGCATTCCGGTGATGCTGGTGGATGAAGCGCGGGTGATCGAATAGCCGATCCTGACGAAAAATGGGGCCCCGAAGGGCCCCAGTGACTGCTGCTCGTGGTTCTTGGCCTGTTTCTTGTTGGTCGTGTGAACAGGTCTGAACGTTATCTGAGTATTCGGTCGTCCGGGTGCACGTCCGGGGTCGAACACGCGGCGATACCCCCATTGGGGTACAGCTGCACATTGCCCGGCCGCGCAGAATATGCGCCCCTTGCGGATGCCCCGCCAGATTTGGAGATTTAGCGGAGATATTGTCGCAGTATCGAAAGCTTGCGCCATATATAGCAAAAAGACGCCGAATCAGTCAACGATTACCTGATTCGTTTTTGCGATTCGCTGATGATTGCCGGGGGCTGATGCGCTCTGATCCGGCAAATCCTGATGGGCCAAGGGCTTAGCCGTTTTCGCGCAAGACCGAACCCGCAAGATAAAGCGACCCACAGATCAAGATACGCGGGCCTACACCGTCAGCGGGGCTGTTTCGGGACAACATGCGCAGGGCGCCGGCCACCGAGCCCGCCGTGTTTGCGGTCAATCCGACGGATGTCGCGGCGGCGGCGGTGGTTTCTGCGGGCAATGTGTTGGCCTCGCCGGGGATGGACACAGCGGTCAGGCTGTCGGCAACCGCGGCGAGCGGGCGCAGGTAGTTGGCGATGTCCTTGGTGTTCAACATGCCGCAAATCAGATGGGTTGGCCGTTTCGGCAGCCGTGTCAGATGCGCCGCCAGCGCCTGGCCGGCGGCGGCATTGTGCCCCCCGTCGAGCCACAGTTGCGCATCGGGCACCAGATCGACCAGTGGCCCAGCGGTCAGATGTTGCATGCGCGCAGGCCAGACCGCGTTCGTGACCGCCGCCTCGCAGGCGGGTTCGGCAAAGCCAAGATGGCGCAAGGCCGCCAGCGCCGCGCCGCCATTGTCGATCTGATGCGCGCCGGGCAGATTGGGCAAAGGCAGGTCCAGCAGGCCGCTTTCATCCTGATACACCATGCGCCCGCGTTCTTCGAAGGCATGCCAATGCTGGCCATGGGCGATCAGGGGCGCGCCAAGTTTGGCGGCGGTGGCCTCGATCACCTCCATCGCCTCGTCCGGTTGCGGGCCAACGACACAGGGGACACCGCGTTTCAGGATGCCAGCCTTTTCGGCGGCGATCTTGGCCAGTGTATTGCCAAGGAATTGTTCGTGGTCGATCGAGACCGGGGTGATCACGGTCAATGCCGGCCGGTCAATCACATTGGTGGCGTCCAGCCGCCCGCCAAGCCCGACTTCCAGCAGGGTAAAATCCGCCGGGGTGCGCGCCATGGCCAAAAGCGCAGCACAGGTGGTGATTTCGAAATAGGTGATCGTGTCGCCCGCGTTGGCGACGTAACATTCATCCAGATGGGCGGTGAGTGCATCTTCGGTGATCAGCGTGCCCGCCAGGCGAATGCGTTCGTGAAACCGCGCCAGATGCGGCGACGTATAGGCGTGCACATGTTTGCCCGCAGCCTCGAGCCCGGCGCGGATCATCGCCTGGGTCGAGCCTTTGCCGTTGGTGCCGGCGATATGGATCACCGGTGGCAGATCGCGCTCTGGATGGCCCAAGGCCGCCAAAAGCCGCCACATCCGGTCCAGCGTCAGGTCAATCACCTTGGGGTGCAGCGCCATCATCCGGTCGAGGATGGCGTCGGATTTGGCCGCGCTCATTCCGGGGTGGCAGGCTTTTCCGCCGTGTCCGGCGTCAGCGCCCCGGTGTCGTCCCCTTCGGCGGGCGCGGGCAGGTCGCCTTTGATCTCTGGCGGCAATTGCATCAGCATGCGGGTGATGGTGATCAGCTCGTCGCGCATGTCCTTGCGTCGCGTCACCCGGTCCAACATGCCGTGTTCCAGCAGATATTCAGCGCGCTGAAACCCTTCGGGCAGCTTTTCGCGGATGGTTTGCTCAATCACCCGCTGTCCGGCAAAGCCGATCAGCGCATTAGGTTCGGCAATCTGGACATCGCCCAACATCGCATAAGACGCGGTTACGCCGCCGGTGGTCGGATGGGTCAGCACCACGATATAGGGCAGACCGGCCTCTTTCAGCATCTGCACCGCCACGGTGGTGCGCGGCATTTGCATCAGGCTGAGAATGCCCTCTTGCATCCGCGCGCCGCCCGCTGCGGAAAACAGGATCAGCGGGCATTTCTGGGCCACCGCCCGTTGGGCCGCCGCAATGATCGCATTGCCGACATACATGCCCATCGACCCGCCCATGAACGAAAAATCCTGACCCGCAGCCACGATTGGCGTGCGACCGATTTCGCCCTGGGCGACCAGCATCGCGTCTTTTTCACCGGTTTTCTTCTGCGCCGCCTTCATCCGGTCCGGATAGCGTTTCTGGTCGCGGAACTGCAGCGGATCGGCCAGCACCTCTGGCACGTCAACCTCGTGAAACACGCCGCCATCGAACAGCGCGGCAAAGCGGTCACGTGGCGTGATCGCCATGTGATGGCCACAGGAGGTGCAGACATTCAGATTATCGGCAAGCTCGCGGTGGAACAGCATGGTTCCGCATTCGCTACATTTGGTCCAGAGATTTTCCGGCACCTCGCGGCGCGAGAAGATCGAGTTGATGTGCGGGCGCACATAGTTGGTGATCCAGTTCATGTCCGACCTGTGTTTTGGCCTGATGCAGGCGGTTTCAGCCTGAAATAAGACCCGTGGCCGGGAAATGCAATCAAACCCTTTGCAGGGATGAGCGATAGATCCGCGATGGATGACTGGCGCGGCCGGATTTTGCGGATCCGGCGGGCCAGAGGGATGGCCGGAGGGATGGGGTGGCCGATAGGGTGGGGCGATGGGCCGGGATGTGTTGTGAATGAAACCCTTGGGGTGAAAACAAAAAACGTATGGTTAACGGGACTTGCGGACCCCGGTCTGTCCGGTCAAAATCGCGCGAATGCGTCGGCCTGGCCCTTGGAGAAGGTGTTTTGGCCGACACCACCAAGGGAGGGGCGCTGGCCATTGTGCGGGCCAGCCGGTTTTGCGACGGATGCGGCATAACTCAGAATTTTGGTCCGGGACGCGATTTCGCCAGGGAATTCGGTCAGGGCGTCCCGGTTGGGGGAAATACGCGCTGGTCAGCCTGATCGCGGGCGTCACCCTGGCGGGGTGTGGTTTGGACATCCCAGAGGATGCGCCGCAGCCGGGGTCTGCGTCAGCCGCGAGGCCGCAGTCCAATGCTGGCGGCGGGCTCGGGTTCTTGGCGGCGCTGAATGCGCCCAAATCCGGGACAAAGACCATTGCGCTGCAAACCAAGGTCGCGCTGGCAAATGGCGACGTTATCGTCGATGCACCCGCCGGATGGTGCATCGAGCCAAAGTCGCTGAAGGCGCGCGGGCGCGGCGGCTTTGCGCTTTTGGCGGGCTGTCGGGCGCTGACCGAAGGCAAATCCGGGCCCTTCGTGCCGCCGGGCGCGTTGAGCGTCACGGTCTGGCCCCGCCGCCCGGCGGGCGAGGTGATTGCCACCGACGCCCTGCGTGCCATAATCCCGGATGCGGTGATCCTGGAGCAACAAATGCACAACGGTGTTGTGTTGATGCGCATGCAATCGGGGCAGGCCGCAACCGAGACGGACCTGGGCGAGCCGCATTGGCGGGCGGTGTTTGTACATGGCGGTCACATGGTGTCGCTGGCGGCCTTTGGTCCCAAAAATGGCGAGATCGCCGGCCGGGGCGGCAGCATGTTGCTGGCGGATGTGGCCGCGGGCATTCGCACGGCGCAAAGTGGCGCGGGGGGCAATTCCGGTGACCTCTGACGCAACAGCGCTTGACCCGGCGGGGGCATTCAGGCGTTTGTAGACATTCGGGTGTTTGTAGAATTGTAAGGAATTTCAGCAAGACTGCGTCATCTCAGCGTGGAATTGCATAGCGGGTGGACAGGCAGGGGTCATGGCACGGCGGTCAGGCAGTATCTTGGAACGGATCGGGCATCGCTCGACATTGAAACGCTGGCGTGCGGCGGTCCTGGGCGCGGCCGAAGCCGATTTGCCACGCCTTCGAAAACAACGCAAACAGGCCCGGCGCTTGCGCCATCACCTGAATGAATTGTTGTATATCGCGGAAAATCGTCTGGCCCTGCCCGCCATCGACAGCAATGCGATTTCCGCCCCCCATGACAGCGATTGGATCTGGCGTCCGGAATTGTGGCGTGGGCCCTTGCCGATACCGGGGCTGGTTTCGGTGGAGACCGGCGCGCAAATGGGCGCGGAATTGACCGTGTTCCACGATTGCGCCGAATCCGAACTGACACTGCGGCAGCTACGCAATACGCGTAAATCTGATCTCGCACCGTTTGGCGTGCGTATGGATGTGTTCCGGTTTGACGGCTCTTACCTGTCGGTGGCGCTGGATCTTCCGGAACCGGCGGTTGACGGGCTGACGCGGGCCCATGTGATCCGCATGGAGTTCTTGATTGAAATGGAACGCCCGTTGGAAATTTTTGCCCGGTTGAACATCAAAAGCGGGCCAAATACGGAAAAGATCGTGCGGGAATTGCCGCTGACATCCGGTGATCGGCATGTGGAATTTGATCTGGCCTATTCCAAGATGAACGAAAAACGTATCGACAATGCCTGGATCGACCTGATTTTCGAAGGGCCGCAGATGAACCAGGTGGTGATGCGCGATCTGACGTTCAGTCGCCGGCTGCGAGCCCAGATATAAGGAATGTGCCATGTCTGAACTGACGCTGACCAAGACCCGGTTTTTCGAAGGTGTTTGGGAAGGGGTGCTGCGTGACCGCGCGCCCGGCGCGGGCGACCCGTCGATCAAGGTAATGTACGGGGACCGCGCGCTGGATGGCATCAAGCTCAGCAAAGAGGGCGAAACCGGCACGTGGCAGGTGCGGTTTCGGATACCCCCGGCACTTCTGAGCGAGGGCAGCCATACCATCGTTTTTACCGATGCCGGGAACGGTGATGTGCTGGAAAGTTTCTCGCTTATGGCGGGAGAGGCGCTGGGCGATGACATCCGCACTGAGGTTGATCTCTTGCGGGCGGAGCTGGATTTGCTGAAACGGGCGTTTCGCAGTCATTGCCGCGAGGCGGGGTAAGCCCCCCACCACAAAAGTCCACAGGTTTGATTTCATGCTGCGTTTCCATCCCGGGATCGGCATCTGGGCCGCCCGGGACCGGATCTTCGGACACCTGTCTATGTTTGGGTTACGGGGCGGGGGCAGTTGCCCAAAGGCGATGCAATTGATGGCAAAATCGGACCTGGCTAGCAAAGCCGCAGTGTCATCGGTGCTGACGCCGCCGATTGAGGGTGCTGTGGCGTCATGGGCCAGAGACGCCACTGGCAATTCTATCGGCGCGCTGTGACCCAACGTTCCGCGTGACAATTCCACGGCCATCGGGTGACCTCGCACCAGCAAGAGGAGGCCGCCAGATATGACCAGCTACCCCAATATGTTCCGCCCGCTCGACCTTGGGCATACGGTGTTGAAAAACCGCGTGCTGATGGGGTCGATGCACACCGGGTTGGAAGAAACCAAGGACTGGAACCGGGTGGCCGAGTTTTATGCGGCGCGGGCGCGTGGCGGGGTTGGGTTGATGGTCACTGGCGGCATGGCCCCGAACCGCGAAGGTGGGGTTTTCCCCGGCGCGGCGGGGCTGTTCACGCCGGACGATATTGCCAATCACCGCAGTGTCACCGACCGGGTGCATGACGCGGGGGGCAAGATTGCGATGCAGATCCTGCACGCGGGACGTTATGCCTATGGTCCCGAATGTGTCGCGCCCAGTGCGATCAAATCGCCGATCTCGCCCTTCCCCCCCAAGGAGTTGGACGAAGACGGCATCGAAAAACAGATCGCCGACATTGCCACCGCCGCCGCCCGCGCCCGCGAGGCCGGCTATGACGGAGTCGAGGTGATGGGCAGCGAAGGCTATTTCATCAACCAGTTTCTGGTCGCCCATACCAACAAACGGACGGACCGTTGGGGCGGCAGCTATGAAAACCGGATGCGGTTGCCGATCGAGGTGGTGAAACGCGTGCGCGCCGCCGTGGGCGCGGATTTCATCGTGATCTACCGGCTGTCGATGATCGACCTGGTGCCCAATGGGTCGACCCATGACGAGGTTGTGCAACTCGCCCAAGAGATCGAGGCCGCTGGTGCCGACATCCTTAACACCGGTATCGGCTGGCATGAGGCGCGGATCCCGACCATCGCCACCTCAGTTCCGCGTGCGGCCTTTGCCTGGGTCACCAAGAAACTGATGGGCAAGGTTGGAATTCCGATCATCACCTCGAACCGGATCAACACGCCTGCGGTGGCGGAAGAGGTACTTGAATCCGGATGTGCGGATATGGTGTCGATGGCACGACCATTCCTGGCGGATGCGGATTTTGTCGCCAAGGCGGCGGCGGGGCAGGGGGATCGCATTGCGCCTTGCATTGCCTGCAATCAGGCCTGTTTGGACCATACATTCAGCGGCAAGATTTCGAGCTGTCTGGTCAACCCGCGCGCCTGCCATGAAACTGAATTGGTGATCGCGCCTGCGGAAACGGTAAAATCGCTGGCGGTTGTGGGTGCGGGTCCGGCTGGGCTGTCGGCGGCGCTGACGGCGGCGGATCGCGGACATGCGGTGACATTGTTCGATCAAGCGGATGAGGTCGGCGGCCAGCTCAACATGGCGAAACGTATCCCCGGCAAAGAGGAGTTTGTCGGGCTGGTCGAATGGTACAAGACCATGCTGGCGCAATCCTCGGTGACCCTGCGGTTGGGTGCGCGGGTGACTGGCGACGATCTGGCGGGATTTGACGAGGTCATTCTGGCCACCGGCGTCGCGCCCCGTGATCCGGGCATCGCAGGGCAGGATGGGCCCAATGTCCTCAGCTATATTGATGTGCTGCGCGGTGGGACTGTGGTTGGCCAGCGGGTGGCGATCATTGGGGCCGGTGGCATTGGCTTTGATGTCGCGGAATATCTGGTCGAGGCGCTGCCATCGCCAACCGAAGATACAGAGGAATGGAAACGGCAGTGGGGTGTTGGTGACCCGGCGTTGACACCGGGCGGGCTGGCGGCCGCAGGACCACAGCCCGAGGCACCGCAACGGCAGGTGACATTGTTGCAGCGCAAGGCGGAACGCCCGGGCAAGCGGTTGGGCAAGACCACCGGCTGGATTCACCGCGCGACGTTAAAGATGAAACAGGTCGAGATGCGGGCCGGGGTGAACTATGAGCGGATCACCGATGCTGGCCTTTGGGTGTCGCGCGGCGAAGCACGCGAAAACCCGGAGCTTCTGGAAGTGGACACCATCGTGATGTGCGCCGGTCAGGTGCCGGAACGAACGCTTGTCGATGATCTGGCGGCACGCGGGATCACCGCACATGTTATTGGCGGCGCGGATGTCGCGGCGGAACTGGATGCAAAACGCGCGATAAACCAAGGCACGCGGCTGGCGGCGGACCTATAAGGCAGGCATCTCCGGTGCCGCGCGCGTACCTTGGGCGCGCGCACCAAATTCCCCGCCTTCATGACCCTAGGCCGGTTCCCACAATTCGATGGCATTCCCGTCCGGGTCGTGAATGCGGGCAAACCGACCGATTTCCGGCTCATCCCATTCGGCGCGGGTTTCCACCGCGATGCCCGCCGCCCTCAGTTGGGCGGTCATCGCATCCATATCTGCAACGCGCAGGTTCAACATGACCTGTTGCGACGTCGGAAAGTAGTCGCTTTCCTTGCGAAAGGGGGCAAACACCGTTGGTCCGGCGGGTTGCGCCCAAACCGACATGCCGGTGTCGATGCCAAGATGTGTCGTGTACCAGGCCGCCAATGCATCCGGGTCTGAAGACCGAATAAAGACGCCGCCAATTCCAGTTACTTTTTCCATCCAACTTACCTCAGATTATAGAATAATTAATAAAGCTTACCGCTTTACCCAGGGTCATTCAGGGATTATTTCCGTTGGAAAACCGGGGTTTTCCTTATGAAAACAAGGGGCTTGGGTATGACGACGGCCCATCCGGGCAAGGCCGGTTTCTGTGCGGCGGCTTGTTTCTTGTTTTCGCACAGTTAACCAAATACCGCCTTATTGTCAGTCCTCGGCCCAGATGCTGCCCGAATTCAAATCCATAAACGATCTGTGGAGTAACTTTTATATCGAGGAATATTTTATGGACCGTCTGACAGAAATGGAAGCGTTTGCCACAGTGGTCGATCAAGGCGGGTTCACCGATGCGGCGCGAAAGATGGGGATTTCGAAATCCGCCGTGTCCAAACATGTATCCTCGCTCGAAGCGCGTTTGGGTGCGCGGCTGTTGAATCGCACCACCCGCCGCGTCAGCCCCACCGAAATTGGCCTGGCCTACTATGACCGGGCACGGCGTGTGCTGAACGACGCGGGCGAGGCAGATGCGCTTGTCACGTCGATGCAATCGGCGCCTTCGGGATTGCTGCGTATTTCTGTCGCGACCGACTTCGGCGTCAATCACATGTCACCGATTTTGGGCGACTTCCTGTCTGAATTCCCCGATATCACCGTCAACATGGTGCTGAACAATCGTTATGTCGAACTGATTTCCGAAGGTTTCGACATGGCCGTGCGTATCGGAGAGCTGGAAGACAGCACGCTCCGCGCCCGCAAGCTGACCGAGACCACCAAACGCATGATCGCCAGCCCGGCCTATTTCGAAAAATATGGCCGCCCGCAACGGATTGACGATCTGAACGAACACAAGCTGCTGCATTATTCCAACCAATCCAGCGGCAATGTCTGGAAGGTCACGGCCCCCTCTGGCGAAAAACGTCAGGTGCGTACCGCCGGTTGGCTGAGCGTCAATGACGGGCAATCGCTTCTGAACGCCGCTGTTGCCGGGCTGGGCATCGCGTATCTTCCGTCCTACCTGTATGCGGATGCAATGGCGCAGGGTCTGGTCATGGATGCAATTCCCGACCTGCCAAACGAGACCCAAGGCATCTACGCGGTCTACCCGCCGGGCCGGTTCACCCAGCCCAAGGTGCGTGCCTTTATTGACTTTCTGGTGCATTCCTTTGCCGACAAAGGCCCGACGGAATGGTAAGTCAAATCAAGTAAGGTATTGGAAAGGCGGGAGTGTTCCCGCCTTTTGCCGTTATGCCGGGTTCAGCATCCGGCCCAGCGACCGCCCGCCCAGAATGTGGACATGAAGATGTGGCACCTCTTGGACGCCGTCACGACCGGCATTGGCGATCATGCGAAATCCGCCGCCCTGATCCAGCGAAACACCACAGATCTTGGCGACCGCCCCAATGCTGCGGACGTAATCGGTGATTTCGGCTTCACTGGCCTCCGTCGCAAAGTGGTCAAAGCTGACATAGGCGCCTTTCGGGATCACCAGAACATGTGTCGGCGCCTGGGGGGTGATATCCTTGAACGCGAGTGAATGTTCGGATTCAAATACCGGTTCACTGGGAATTTCGCCCCGCAGGATACGGGCAAAAATGTTCTGGTCGTCATAGGCATATGCCATGGCAGTCCTCAATCAGCAAAAAGTTTGTCGGTTAGGGCGATTTCCAGTGACGTTTCTGGCGTCGCCTGAAGAAATTCTGCAAGCGCCAGGGCCTTGACCTCTGGCGGGTCGCTTTCGCGCATCATGCTGTGATTTACAAATCCGGCATCGCGGATCTGGTTGCTTTCAAACGCCAGATCGTTGCGAATTGTCGGCAACAGCCGTTTCAAGGCATCGGGTTTTGTGCGCTCTCCGGCCAGACCCACACGTTGGGCATGGCCGACAAGGTAGCTGTCGGAAAAGTCGCATTCGACCTCCAGCATACGGGTCACAGACCGGTCCCCGTAAAAATCCTGCAACAAATCGACATTTGCGGGGTCGAGGCAGATGACCAAACGGTTGGTATCGAAATTGTCGAACAACATGCGCAGCAAGGCCCGTCGATGGCGGTGGCGCTTGTCCATTGTGGTCTGAATACCGCCCAGATCCGGCAGCGGGCAGCTGTTTTCGTTGAACAAATATTCGACCGCGGGAATATTCGTCAGCTGCTGAATGCGGGACACCAGACGTTTGGCCACATGCCATTTCTTGCACACCACAATCAGCATTTCGCGGTTTCGCCCAAGCGAGCCTTCATTTTCCCAGAAGCGTGGTGCGAAACGGCGGCCATCGCGGCCCCGTCCCGCCAGAAAATGATAGAGCCCGCGCCCCTCGTTCGAGATCTGAAATTCTGCCCCATCCGAAGAGTAAAGCACCCCAAGCCGCCGCTTCAATTCATGCGCATCGGCGCTGATCTTGCGGGTGAACAGAAAATCCTGGCTGAGCAACAGGTCATAATGGTCATTGTGAAAATTGACCGGCATGCCGTAGTCGGAGAATATCAGAAACGTTAGCGTGCGGCTGCGAATTTCTTCTTCCGGCACCAGATGCCGCACCAGGGTTTGGAAAAATGTCTCGTCCGGAATCCAGGTGGTGGCGAAAAATCGCATCACATCCCGGCGTTTCCGGGTGAAATCTAAAATCCATTCGATTGTGCGACGGCGCAGGCACCACCATTGGCTGCCGATCATGATCTGCAGATCCGCCGGAATCTCACGCTCCAGCCTCAGCTTCTTTTGCAGGTTCATTGCCGCGTAAAACAGCGTTTTGTTTTGCCGTTCGTTGAAGTAATGGCGGTAGATCAGCCGCTCTGCCTGAATTCCGGTCTTGATCCAGTCGCTTTCGAAAAAATCAAAACTTTCGATAAAGTCGGCGTCGTTTTCATCAAGAAATTCATGCACATACTCGGCCGATTTGATCGGCATGCAATCGCCGGACAGCATGTAGAAATGCGTCGCTTCCGGAAACGCTTCGACCGCCGCTTCGATGGCGTAAAGGGTGGCCTGCACCAGGCTCCATTCCCCCCAACCGCATTTGAGCCGCCGCTTCGCAAAGGTGACATGTTCATTTCCATCCAAAGCGGCACGGATCTGGTCATAATATGCTTTTGGGGCGCGGGCATCAAAATGCACCGACAGATAATCGCCGCGTGCGGTCAGCCGCTGGGCCTGTTTGATTATGGCCTCCGGATCCTTGTGACACAGCAATATGAAGGCGATTTTGGCCATTACTTTGTGTGATTTCCCCCACGATTATGCCGCAGTATCAGGTTAAGGCTGAATTTCCATTGAATAAACAGGCTTTATTACGAAATTCAATCCAGCGTATAGTCGCTGAAAAGCAAAAACCGGCAGGAGGCAGAACACAGTGGGCTTTCCAGGCACTTGGATGACAGAAAGTGAGAGCGTGGTGTACCGCGTGGTGCCGAAATGTGCCTGCTCGACCATCGGTCAGATCCTGTATTATTCCGACCATGGCGCGTTTTATGATGGCGACATCCATGATGCGACGCAGGGGCTGCACAAATGGGCGCGCGAAGAAAGCCAGCAGGTGATCAACGCCAACGTCAAGATGCATCAGGCCTATGCCTTTACCTGTGTGCGCAACCCCTATACCCGCATCCTGTCGTCGTTCTTTGACAAGATCTGTGGCATCCAACGCAACGGCAACCGGTATCGCGGCAATTTGGTGCCGATGCTGATCCAGAAATACGGGATCGAGGTTGGCGGTGACGATGGCAAAGGCGAATTCGACCAGATCGCCAGCTTCCGCCGCTTCCTGTTGTTTGCCCGGGATACGATTCGCTGGCGCCAACCGATGGACCCCGACATCCATTGGTCCGCCACCTCGGGCCATGTGTCGACCTTTATCGCCAACGGTGGCCGGTATGATCGGATCATCTGGACCGAAAAGTTCAACGAGGGCATGAGCCAGGTGCTGGATGCGATCGAAACGCCGCATGCGATAAATCTGGATGACATTCCACGTTTCAACGAATCCGAAGGTCACGGACCAAAGCGGCTGCATCCGGTCGAGGATTATTTCGACGATCTGTCGATGCATCTGGTCTATGAAATGTACAAACGGGACTTCGATCTCTTTAAATATGATGTCGCCAACCCGGCGAACAAACAGCCGGTGGATGAGATCGACCTTGACGAGGTGCATGCGAAGCTGGGGGAATAGCGCCTGATCCCACAGCCTGCCGATGCATATCCGTCGCAGTCCCGGACCTGATCCGGGACCTCATATCAATTTTGTCGACCAGGAGGCCCCGGATCATGTCCGGGGCTTGCTGTTCGCAGCTGGCGATATCAGCCTGCTTCGCTGAGGCCGGCCGCTTCGAACACCTGCTTCAATTCGGTCTCCGCGCGTGGCCCGATGTGGCGGATCACTTCGCCTGCGACGGTACAGCCCATGCGCCCGGCCGTTTCCATATCCTGCCCGGTCACCAGACCATAGAGAAAGCCGGCCGCAAACCCGTCACCCGCGCCCGTGGCATCGACCGGCGTGATCTTTTGCACGCCAACATCCGTGCGCACGCCATCGGCAATGATCGTGACCCCGTCACCTGACCGGGTACAGGCCACCAAGGGACAGATGGCCGCCACCTTCTCCAGCGCGGCATCCAGATCGTCAGTCTCATATAGGGATTTGATTTCAGCGGCGTTGCCGATCACGTAATCCAGTTCGTGTTCGATCAGGTTCAGGAAATCGGCGCGATGGCGATCCACACAGAACGGATCGGAAATCGCAATGCCAGATTTGCCACCCGCGGCACTACAGGCGCGCGCCATGCGGATGAACGCCTGTTTGCTTTTGTCCTTGTCGAACAGATAACCTTCGAGAAACACCACCTCGGCATTGCGCGCGACGTTTTCGTCGACGTCATCCGGGCCCAGATCGGCAGAGATCCCCAGATAGGTGTTCATCGACCGCTCGCCATCCGGCGAGACAAAGATCATGCTGCGCGAGGTCGGCAGATCGCCGCCCGGCACCGGCGCGTTGACATAGGCCGTGCCGGCCTTTTCCATCGCATCGGCATAAAACCGCCCCAGCGCATCGTCATGCACCCGGCCGACAAATGCCGTGCGCAGCCCCAGATTGCCGATGCCCGCCAGCGTATTGGCGACCGATCCGCCCGCCGCCTGTTTGCGTTCACCCATCGCACCATAAAGCATTTCCGCGCGATCCTTTTCGATCAGCTGCATGATGCCCTTCTGGATGCCCATATGATCGAGAAAGCTGTCGTCGGCCTGGGTGATCACATCGACCACGGCGTTGCCGATACCGACAACCTGATAGGTTTTCATAGGTTCTTGTCCTCAAATTCACAGAGATCGCGGATCAGGCAGGTGCCACATTGTGGCTTGCGCGCCTTGCAATGATACCGCCCATGCAAAATCAGCCAGTGATGCGCATGTTGTTGGAAATCCACCGGGATATTATCCTCGATGGCGCGTTCGACGGCGTCGACATCCTTGCCCGGGCAAATGCCCGACCGGTTGCCAACGCGAAAGATATGGGTATCGACGGCCTGTGCCGGATACTGCCACCACATGTTCAGCACCACATTCGCCGTCTTGCGCCCGACGCCGGGGAGCGAGATCAGCGCCGCGCGGCTGTTGGGCACCTCGCCGTCGTAGTCTTCGACCAGAATGCGCGACAGTTTGATGACGTTCTTGGCCTTGTTGCGGTACAGCCCGATGGTCTTGATATGCTCGATCAACGCCTCTTCGCCGAGATCCAGCATCTTCTGCGGCGTGTCGGCGATTTTGAAAAGCTCTTTGGTGGCCCTGTTGACCCCCACATCGGTGGCCTGCGCCGAAAGCGCCACGGCCACCACCAGCGTATAGGCGTTGACGTGGTCCAATTCGCCCTTTGGCACGGCCTCGGCGGTTTGGAACCGTTCAAAGATCGCGCGGATCGTATGATAATCAAGCTGTTTTGCCATATGCGCTCTATGGCCCAGGTGGACGCTATGCGCAACATTCGGGTCGCGGTCGCGGGGCCAGATGTCTAGATTACGGGCAAAGGAGATCAGCCCCATGACGGACCAGCAAGACGGATACCACTATCACATCATGCGCCGTGCGATTGATCTGATCGACGCCAGCGACACGCCCCTGACGCTGGATGCTTTGGCGGGCGAAATGAATATGAGCCCGGCCCATTTTCAGCGGCTGTTTTCCAAATGGGTGGGGGTGTCCCCCAAACGGTATCAGCAATATCTGGCGCTGGGCCATGCCAAGTCCTTGTTGCGCGAGCGGTTTACCACGTTGGAGGCCGCGAATGGTGCGGGCCTGTCCGGCGGTGGGCGATTGCACGACCTGTTCCTGCGGTGGGAGGCGATGAGCCCCGGCGAATACGCCAATGGTGGCGCGGGGCTGACGCTTTATTGGGGGTGGTTTGACAGCCCCTTTGGCCGTGCCCTGGTGATGGGCAGCGACAAGGGGATCTGCGGATTGGGGTTCGCGGCGGAAACCGGCGACGGCGAATGCATGCGCGATCTCTGTGGCCGCTGGCCGACGGCGGAATTCGTCGAATCGCCGGAACGGTTGGCCCCTTGGGTGCGCGCCGCATTTGGCGAGGTGGCAGGCGCAGAAACGCCGCTCTATCTGATTGGTGCCCCGTTTCAGATCAAGGTATGGGAGGCGCTGTTGGCCATCCCGTCGGGCCATGTCACCACTTATTCCGAAATTGCCCAGTCCATCGGCAATCCGCGTGCTGTGCGCGCGGTCGGCACGGCGGTCGGGCGCAATCCGATTTCCTGGCTGATCCCCTGTCACCGGGCCTTGCGCAAATCCGGCGGCTTGGGCGGCTACCACTGGGGCTTGCCGGTCAAACGCGCGCTGCTGGCCTATGAATCCGCGCGGGCAGAGGCGTAATTCCGCCCTGCAGCGACCTTCCGCCGATTCCCCCTTGCACGAAGGTTTGAACATGCGCAGAGTCCCGCCTGATATATAGAACAACGCGACGCAAAGACCGTGTATCTTATGAGGCAAAACATGATTCTTCGACTGAACAAATCCCTTCTTTTGGTGTCCGCGGCAACCGTCGCATTGGCAGCTTGCACAACCGACGGTCCGAACCAGAACCAGAAAGCCCGCCAAGGCGCGGTTATTGGTGGTCTGGCCGGTGCGGCAGCGGGCCTGATTGCCGGCGGCAATGAGGTGGAAAAACGCAACCGGATCATCGGCGGTGCGGTTCTGGGCGCCGGCGCTGGCGCGGTGATCGGCAACAAGCTGGACCAACAGGAAGAAGACCTGCGTGCCAGCCTGCAAAATGGCAATGTCACCATCAACAACACCGGCGACCGTCTGATCGTCACACTGCCGAACGACATTTTGTTCGCTGTGGATGACGCGACTGTGCGTCCTGACCTGCAACGCGATCTGCGCGCCATGGCGGGCAACCTTCAGGCCTATCCGAATTCCACGGTGCAAATCGTCGGCCACACCGACAGCGATGGTGATGCCGGCTACAACCTGGCGCTGTCGCAGCGTCGCGCACAATCGGTGGCCAATGTGCTGACCGCTTCTGGCGTGTCGTCGGGCCGGATTCAAACCATTGGTCGCGGCGAAGATCAGCCGATTTCCGATAACCTGACGCCAGAGGGCAAGGCCCGCAACCGTCGGGTAGAGATTGTGATCCTGCCCAACGCGTAAATCAGCAGCCCTTTGAATAGCAAAAGCCCCGGCGCGGTCATCGCGAACCGGGGCTTTTCATTTTTGGCGATGCTTGATGGCGCACAGTGGATATGTGCCCATGCCCCTTGCCATGTGGTGCAATCACATCCAACTTTGCACTGTCAGAGAAAGGGGCGATATGCCGATGAAGCTATTGGGAATATCCGGGGCGTTGCGGGCAGAATCCTCCAACCGGAAATTGATGTTAGAAGCGGCGCGCCTGTTTGGTGACTGCGACTTCATCGAAGCGGACCTGCATCTGCCGCTGTATGATGGCGATGTGGAAGACCGGGGTATTCCAGCCGAAGTGCAGCGCCTGGCCACCCAAATCGCCGCGGCGGATGCGGTGGTGATTTCCGGGCCAGAATATAACAAAGGCATTTCCGGCGTGTTGAAAAACGCCCTGGATTGGGTCAGCCGAACCGAGGGCGCGCCCTGGGCCGACAAGCCTGTGGCCATCATGTCGTCAGCCAGCGGTCGATCTGGCGGCGAACGCACGCAGACCATGCTGCGGTCTTGTATGGTGGCGTTTCGGCCAAGGATCTTGCAGGGACCAGAGGTACTGTTGGCGCAGGGCCGTCAGCAATTCGACGGGGCCGGCCGTTTGATCAACGAACGGACAGAAAAGTCTTTGGGTGATTTGATGGCAGCATTGCGAAACGCCGCTCAATCCAAAGCGGCCTAGCTGCCGCAATCCCCGGAAACGCAGCGCCCCGAAACGCAACAGCATGCTGCTGAAAGGTTATCCCTTCAGCCGTGCAATCAATTGGAACCGGGTGGCACCGCGGAGGGCGTGCGCGCACCGGCGCGGCGATAGGCACGTAGCACCAGATAGGGATCAATCGCCTGACGGCGGTAAGCGTCGTAATATTGATCTTCACGCATGATCTGCCAGGTGAAAAGCGACGCCCGTTTGCGGAATTCCAGATCCTCGGCGGCCAGTTGAGCCCGAATGCCGGTGTTCACACCCTGACGCGAGGCATAGGTCACCAATGCGCCGTCCCCTGCACCAACCCCAGCACCGCGCGGGGTGGCGCGATTGCCGTCTCCGCCCAAGGCGGCGACCGCATCTGCTTCGGGTGTCAGGTCCGTGCGGTTGTTGCCGCCCGGTGTCGGGGTCGGCAGCGCGGCAAAGCTCTCGGGTGTTTCCAGCGGCTTGGCGGGCACAATGGCGAATTCTTCCGGGCCATCGCCACGCACACGCAATTCGTGCAGACCAATATCGCGATTTCCACAGGCGGCAAGACCGACCATCAGGGCCAGCAACACACTCAGCTTTGCAATCGGATTTGCAATGCGCGGCATCGTCATACGTATCTTCTCCACCTGCTCTCTGGCCAAGACTTAACGGAATCCTTGGCCAAGGTCACGTGCCCTTTTTGCGCGGGCGTTTGTCGTTGCCGGAACCATGTCCCGCATCATTCCCAGAAAACAGCACCAGCCCAAATGCCCCGGCAAAGACCGCAATATCCGCCAGATTGAAGGCATAAGGGTTTTCCAGACCGCAACAGGACATGTTGAGGAAATCCGCCACCGCGCCATAGATCGCCCGATCCACGACATTGCCCAGCGCGCCACCAATCAGCAAACCGGCAGAAATTCGCCCGATCCGCCCCGGCGGGTCACGCCAGACCCAGACAATCACCACCCCGACAATGCCCAGTGCAATTGAAATCAACACCAGCCGGGCCAGGTCTGTATGGCCGGAAAACAGGCCAAAGTTGATGCCTGAATTCCACGCCATACGCAGGTTGATGAAGGGCGGCCAAACGTCGATTTCACCCAAGGTGCGCAGGTCCAGCAGATGCACCACAACATATTTGCTGATCTGATCCAGCAAAAAGACCCAGATTGCTGCCCAAAAAATTGTGCGCATCTGTGTGCTGCGTTGTGTGCCTGCCATACCTGCTCTGCCTTCTGCCGCTATCCCGGGCTTAGTGCCGGAAATGGCGCATTCCTGTAAAGACCATGGCCAATCCGGCCTCATCCGCCGCCGCAATCACATCTGCGTCGCGCATTGATCCGCCCGGTTGAATGACTGCGGTTGCCCCGGCCGCTGCGGCCTCCAGCAACCCGTCAGGGAAGGGGAAGAACGCATCCGACGCCACGGCCGAGCCTTGGGTCAACGGTGTCTCCAATCCCATGGCCTCGGCCATACGCTCGGCTTTTTTCGCGGCGATCAATGCGCTGTCCAGACGGCTCATCTGGCCGGCGCCCACACCCACGGTCGCGCCATCGCGGACATAGACAATGGCGTTGGACTTCACGTGTTTTGCCACTTTCCAGGCAAACAAAAGATCAGCCATCTGCGCATCGGTCGGCGCCAGTTTGGTCACCACCTTCAGATCGTCCAACCCGACATAGCCGACATCCTTGTCCTGCATCAGGAAGCCGCCGGCCACCTGGCGCATCACCTGACCGCCCACTTTGACATCAGGCAAGCCTTCGGTGGTCAACAGACGCAGGTTCTTCTTCTCTTTGAAAATACGCATTGCGCCGTCGCTGGCACCGGGCGCGATCACCACCTCGGTGAAAATACCGGTGATTTCCTGCGCGGTTTCTTCGTCCAGCGGTTGGTTGAACGCGACAATCCCGCCAAAGGCCGAGGTCCGGTCACAATCAAATGCCGACTTATAGGCGTCAAGCAGGGTTGTGCCACGGGCCACGCCACAGGGGTTGGCATGTTTGATGATCGCACAGGCCGGACCTGCCTCTGGGGCAAATTCCGCCACCAGCTCGAACGCGGCGTCGGTGTCATTGATGTTGTTATAGGACAATTCCTTGCCCTGATGCTGCACGGCTGTCGCGACGCCGGGGCGCTCTGTGCCATCGCTGTAGAACGCCGCTTTCTGATGGGGGTTCTCACCATAGCGCAGGGTTTGTTTGACCTGACCGGCCACTGCACGGCGGCGCGGGGCGACCTCGCCCAGGGCATCCGCCATCCAGGACGACACCGCCGCATCATAGGCCCCGGTGCGGGCATAGGCGGTCTGCGCCAGACGCTGACGGAAGGCATAGGATGTGGCACCGGAATTGGCATTCAGCTCCAGCAGCAGCGCTTCGTAATCCTCGACATCCACCACCGTGGTGACAAAACCGTGGTTCTTGGCCGCCGCGCGGATCATCGCCGGGCCGCCAATGTCGATATTTTCGATACAGGTGTCGTAATCCGCGCCCTTGGCGACGGTTTCCTCAAACGGATAGAGGTTCACCACCAACAGGTCGATTGCGCCGATCCCGTGTTCCTCCATGGCCGCCACATGGTCGGCATTGTCGCGCAGCGCCAGCAACCCGCCATGCACGCCGGGATGCAAGGTCTTGACCCGGCCATCCATCATTTCGGGAAAGCCGGTCACATCCGCCACATCACGCACCGTCAGCCCGGCATCGCGCAGGGCCTTGGCCGATCCGCCGGTCGACAGCAATTCAACCCCGCGCTCATCCAGCGCACGGCCAAGGTCGATCAACCCGGTCTTGTCGGATACGGAAAGGAGGGCGCGCCGGATCGGCACGAGAGGGTTTGCATCGGTCATGGTTTCGGGGTCCTGCGGTCAGCTGTCAAAATCGAATTCGTCGTCCCGGGTCAGGTCTCTGGTTGCCACGGCTGTGTCATGCGCCTTGGCCAAAGACCACCGGATGCGGGTCGCATAGCCCATTGCCCGGTGAGATAAAACGATCTGTTTCGTCGCGCGGGGCCGCAATCGCCCGGATTCCAGATAAACCGAGGGTTCCAGCGACATTTCGACCGTGCCTTCGTGGCGAAAAACCCATATTTCCCCGGATCGCAGCGCCAATGACACCGCCATGCCGCCCATGTCGACCTCGGCGTCGACATCGGGATGCAAATGAAACCTTGCGTGATAGGGCACGCCGGATGTCCCGGCGGCGGCCAGAACCCGGTCGAATCGCTTCTTGTCCGGCGCTTTCAACGCCAGCAACATGTCTTCGCCCACCAGACCACGGCCATCAAAGGTCATTTCCAGGATGCGCGCATGGGTCAACCCATGGGTCGAAACATACCCATCATGCCCGGCCTCAAGCTTTAGCCCATCCGGCATCTGGCCGATTTCCACCGGCACCTCCCGCGGGGCATCTTCCAGCATTTCGCGCCGTGCGCCGCCAACCCGGCCTTCGCGACCCAATCGGGCGCTGGAGTAGCCTTCCAACGCCAAGGTGGAATGTGACGGCGTGGCCCGACCGGCCCGCCGCCAATCTTCGCCAAAGAACGCCCCGGACCCACAGCTGACAATCAGCGGTCTGCGCCCGGAGGTCACCTCGAACGCCAGGGTCGAGGCATGGGCGTTGAACGATGCTGCGCCTTCGGGCGGTGGGCTGGCGTCCACAATTACCGAGGTACGCCCCGCCGACAGCCGGGCAAATCCCATGGCCAGCCCCTCGGCCCCACGGCGCACGCCGGACGCCGACAGCGCCTGATCCAGCCGCCCGTCAATGCCGCGTCCGCCGCCATGAAACCGTGCCAACCCGCCGTCACTGTGGCGCAACGCCCGCAGCGTCGGGGCAATGCGGGTGATGGCGGCCTGATGCGCCGGGGCAATCATGTTCCCGGTCTCTTCCAGCGCCGCCGCCGCCCAGGTCAGCAGGGTGAACACCTCAAGCAGCTCTTCGGGGTTGCGGGTGGGAATGCCGCCTTGTTCATCAATCTGATTGCTGCATTCGCGCGCCAGTGCGTTTTTGGCCGAGGCAGTGAATTCCTCCATCCCGCGCAGGCTTAGCCCCGCATAAAGCAGGCCGGTCAGCGCCTCGAACCGGGGCAGGCCGGGGGCCGCCTTGGACCAGCGCCGTCCAAGAAACAGGGTCTGATGCGCCAGCGATTTGAAAAACCGATCGGAATGCTCGGCCTCCAGCGCGCGCAACAGGAAAATAGCATGATGGGTCCAACGCACCAACCGCCGCCCCGCCAGATCCGGGGTCCAGCCCGGCCCCGAGCCGTTGCCATAGCGTTCGATCCACCCCAAAAGCCAGCGTTGCGCCACATTGCGCGCCCGCATGTCCCCCACGGCGGCCAGATCATCAAGCCAGCCAAAGCCATGAATTTGTTCGACAAAGGCCCCGTCGGGCGGCTCTATGTCCCAGAGCATGGCGTCGTCAGCCTCGATCAAATGCCCGGCAAACATCAGGTTTCCGGCAATCAACTGGCGTCCGCGATTGAAACTGCCGATGGTGCGTGGCTCTGGCTGGGACACAAATGCCGTGGCCGCACGCCCGCGCGCGGCCAACCGGGCATGAACCCGGTGCATCAGGCGCGTGCGTCGCGCTGACCAGCTTTCGTTCTCGGACATATGCTCTGCCTCATCCGCACTTTGCGCGCGGCATTTCGCCAATCATACCCGCCAGATCGGGCAAAGTCACCTTGGAAAAATCATTCCCCCGGCGGTTCTGTTGCCCGGTTGGCGCAGGATGGCAGCCGGGCTCAGCGGCTCAGGCAGGCCATATAGAAACCGTCCATCCCGCCACGTTCTGCCCAGTAGTCCGGCCGCAGGCGAACGCCCCCTTCGCTGCTGCGCCATTCCTTCTCGATACCGGGCAGATCAAATGCCTCTGGCACAACCCGCAGCCCCGGATGACGTTCCAGCGCCTCGTCAATCTGGCTTTCACCTTCGTCCGGCAAAAGCGAACAGGTGCAGTAAATCAACCGCCCGCCGGGCTTCAAAAGGGTCAGCGCATGGTCGATCATCGCGGCCTGCAATTCGATCAGCCCGCCAATCTCGGCCCCGTCGCGCGCCAGCGGAAGGTCGGGGTGGCGTCGGATCGTGCCGGTCGCCGAACAGGGCGCATCCAGCACAATCGCATCAAATGTCCCCTCAAATGCCAGCGCATCCGAGGCCACGATCGCTGCCGTCAGGCCGGTGCGTTGCAGGTTTTCGCGCAACCGTCCCAATCGGCTCTCCGAGATGTCCAATGCGGTCACATCCGCGCCGCCCGCCGCCAGCTGCAATGTCTTGCCGCCCGGCGCGGCGCACATATCCAGCACCTTCAACCCGGAAACATCGCCCAATCCACGCACAGGCAGGGCCGCCGCCGCATCCTGAACCCACCATGCGCCCTCGGCAAAGCCGGGCAAGGCGCTGACTTGGCCCGGGTTGGTCAGCCGCAATGACCCCGTGGGCAAAACCTCTGCCGCAAGATCCGCAGCCGGACCTTGATCCCAATCCCCGGCCTTCAGGCTCAGGTCCAGCGGCGCCCCGGCAAAATGCACCACTTCCATGGCCGCCACCGCGTCGGCGCCCCAGGCCTGAACCAGCGGCTGACGCAGCCATTTCGCCAGTCGCGGCACCCGCAATTCCGCCCATTTTTCCGCGCCCTCGGTGGCCACCTTGCGCAGGACCGCATTGACCAAGCCACCATAACTGGCGGTCCGTTTGCCCCGGCGCACATATTCGACGGCCTCGTTGACCACACCATGGGCATCCCCGCCCTGACACAGCTCAACCGTGGCCAATCGCAGCACATTGCGCACCGCCAGCGGCGGCATTTTGCGCAAATAGGGCTTCACCACCCGGTCGGCCCGTTCCAGCCCGCGCAGGGTTTCCAGGGTCAACCGCAAGGCCCGTGCGCGATCGCCTGGTTCCAACCGCTGATGCTGCGGCGCACCGGTCAATTCCGACAAAAGCCGCCGGTCATTCAGCACCTGGCCCAAAAGCCATAACGCGCCCTGTCGTGCCGATCCTGCCATCTGCGACCTCCAGCCCGCTTGCCCATAAGAATTCAGCGCGTATATCTAGGCTCAAGCCGTGAGGAAAGCCAAATGTCTGAAACCGAAACAGAACGCCGCGCCAAATTGCCCGAAGCCGCCCGTCGCGCGCTGGAAGAGGCCGATGCCCGCCGCATTGAAGCAGCCAAAGCCGACCCACTGCCAACGGAACTGGGCGGGCGCGATGGCCCCGAACCGGTGCGCTATGGCGATTGGGAGAAAAAGGGCCTCGCCATCGACTTCTGATGCGGAACGGGTCCTTCTTCTGTTCACAAATATCCCGGGGTTTGGGGCAGCGCCCCAAGGCCTGCGTGGCCTGAACGCAGGTGACCCTGACCGGGCTTTGACTGGGCCTTGACTGGGCCTTGAAACCCTACTGGCCCAGTCCCAGCACGTCGATCATGTCATATTCACCCGGGGCCCGGTCCTGTCCCCAGAGCGCGGCTTTCAATGCGCCACGGGCAAAGACCGACCGGTCACTGGCGACATGGCGCAGCGTGATGCGTTCGCCGGCGGCGGCAAACATCACGTCATGCTCACCGACAATATCGCCACCGCGAATCACGGCGAACCCGATATCGCCCTTCTTTCGTGCGCCGGTAATGCCATCGCGGCCCCGGTCAGAGACCTCGGCCAGCTCGACGCCGCGCCCCTTGGCGGCGGCCTCTCCCAGCATCAACGCGGTGCCTGATGGTGCGTCGACCTTGCGGTTGTGATGCGCCTCGATCACTTCGATGTCATAGTCGTCATCCAATGCGCGGGCGACTTTCTCGGCCAATACCGTCAAAAGGTTCACACCCAATGACATATTTCCGGCCCGCACGATCACCGCATGCCGCGCGGCGGCCTTGATCCGGGTCAGGTGGCTTTCCTCCATCCCGGTGGTGCCAATCACATGGCAAAGCCGTGCCTGCGCGGCCAGCGCCGCGAATTCCACTGTGGCATCCGGGGCGGTGAAATCAATCACCGCCTGTGCTTTGGCAAAGGCCGCAAGCGGATCATCGCTGACCACGACCCCCAGATCCGCGCCGCCCATGGCTGCGCCGACATCGCGGCCGATCCAATCGTGCCCTTCACGTTCCAGGGCCGCGACCAGATGCATCTTGTCACTGGCACAGACGGTGCGGATCAACATCTGGCCCATGCGGCCAGAGGCCCCAGTGATCACGATTCCGGGAATGGGTGCGGTCATTTCATTGTCTCCTTGGCCTTATCGCATGGCCGTCTTCACATACCCCGCGTTGCACGTCTTGGCAAAGCCCCTGCGAAAGCGTATCTGGCAGGTATGGCCAAGAATACTTTTCATGACGGGCAAGGCCCATCGCAACGTCAGCTTCGCGTCGGCGAGCTGATCCGGCGTACATTGTCCGAGGTGCTGATGCGCGGTGATGTGCATGACCCCGACCTCAACCGTATTTCGATCACGGTGGGCGAGGTGCGCACATCCCCCGATCTGCGAATCGCCACTGTCTATGTCTGCCCCCTGGGCGGGCAGGGCGGGGACGAGGTCGTGGCGCTGCTGGCGCGCAACAAAGGTGAGTTGCGCCATCTTGTCAGCAAGCAGCTGACCTTGAAATTCGCGCCTGACCTGCGGTTTCGGCTGGATGACACGTTTGACCGGATGGACGACACCAGACGTCTGTTCGAAAGGGACGACGTGCGGCGCGATCTGGACGATTGATGTTTCGGGCGCTGGCTGTTGCATTTCTGATTGCGCTGTCGTCACAGGCGGTGGCGGTCACCTGCGAAAACCAACGCCACGACGGCAATCGGTTCACGGTTTGCGCGGTTGATCCTGTCACGGAAAACCTGCGGCTGTTTCGCGCCGACGAAAATGGCGCGCCTTATGGGCATTTTTCCAAACTCGATACGGCCCTGCGCAACCGGGGCCAGTCGCTGAGTTTTGCGGTCAACGGCGGCATGTATCATACTGATCGCGCGCCGGTTGGCCATTATATCGAAGATGGCCAAGAGGATATGCGGGTTGTCTCGAACGCGGGTCCGGGCAACTTCGGGCTGCTGCCGAACGGGATTTTCTGCATCACAGCCGACCGGGCGCGGGTGTTTGAAACACTCGACTATCTGGCGCGGACGCCGCAGTGCGACCATGCCACCCAATCCGGCCCAATGCTGGTGATCGACGGGGCCCTGCACCCCGCGTTCCTGCGCGACAGCACGTCCCGTAACATCCGCAACGGCGTCGGCGCCACCCGTGATGGCAAGCGCGCGGTGTTTGTGATTTCCAACAATTCCGTCACCTTCTGGGAATTTGCCAGCTTCTTTCGCGATGTGCTGAAGCTGCCAAATGCGCTGTTTCTGGATGGAAACATCTCGCGCATGTATGCGCCGGATATCGGGCGCAACGATCTTGGCTTTGCCATGGGGCCGATTATCGCGGTTGTCGCGCCGTAGCCGACATTTGGCGGACGCCCTATTGACGGGACCCGCGCCGTTACTTATCCCGCCCGTTCTGATGACAATCCGGGGACGACATGGGACGCAAACGCAAGGGACGCGACATTTCTGGCTGGCTGGTGGTGGACAAACCCGCCGGGCCGACCTCGACCGCTGTGGTGAACAAGATCCGCTGGGCGTTCGAGGCCAAGAAAGCCGGGCATGCCGGCACGCTCGATCCTGAGGCCACCGGGCTTTTGGCGGTGGCGCTGGGCGAGGCGACCAAAACCGTGCCTTTTGTGACCGATGCGATGAAAGCCTATGAATTCACCGTGCGCTGGGGCGCGGCGACCAACACCGATGATGCCGACGGCGAGGTGATTGAAACCTCGGACAGCCGACCGACGGATGATCAGATCAAGGATGCGCTGGGCCAATTTGTCGGCGACATCGAACAGGTGCCGCCACAGTTTTCCGCCGTCAAGATCGACGGTGAACGCGCCTACAAGCTGGCCCGCGATGGCGAAGCCGTGGACATCGCGGCCCGCCCGCTTTGGGTTGAGGAACTGCTGCTGGTTGATCGGCCCGATGCCGATACTGCGGTTTTTGAAATGACGTGTGGCAAAGGTGGCTATGTGCGGTCCATCGCGCGCGATCTGGGGCGGGTTCTGGGCTGTTTGGGGCATGTTGTGACCCTGCGCCGGATCTGGTCCGGGCCGTTTGACCTTGAAAACGCCGTGACGTTGGAACAGGTCGAGGCGCTGGCGCGCACGGCGGAAATCGACGCCCTGTTGCTGCCGTTGGAAACCGGATTGCAGGACCTGCCAGAGGTGCATTGCGGGGTCGAGGCGCTGACCCGGCTGCGCAATGGCAATCCAGCCGAGGTGACCGGCGGCAATGCCGAATTCGGCGACACGGTCTGGGCCAGCCATCAGGGGGTTCCGGTGGCGGTCGGCGAATACCGCGCGGGCAAGATTCAGCCGTCGCGGGTGTTTGTCCTCGATTAAGGCATGGTCGTCCGCAAAACCCACGAAGCCGAGGATTGCAGGTCCGAGGCGGTTTATTCCGATTGCGGGCTTTATCGGTATCGGTTGCGCCGCAGCTGGGATGTGACGGCGGGGCAGGTGGCTTTTGTCATGCTGAACCCGTCGACCGCAAACGAGAAGGTGAACGATCCGACAATCGCGCGCTGCGAAAGACGCGCGCGTCTGTTGGGGTATGGCGGATTGGACGTGGTCAATCTTTTTGCGTTTCGCGCAACCGACCCCAAAGACCTGCGCGCGGCGCCCGAACCGATCGGGCCGGAAAACGATCAGTTTCTGGCTGACGCCTTTGCCGCGGCGGATATTGTCCTGGCGGCCTGGGGTGTGCATGGGCGGCTGCACGATCGTGACAGCGCGGTGCTGCCGCTTCTGAATGTTGCATCGGGCAAATTGTTTACACTGGGATTGACCCGTCACGGGCTGCCACGGCACCCGCTGTATGTGTCCTATGGCCAGAAACCCGAACCCTGGCAGGCCGGGTTCTAACCGACATTAACCACCTGCCGGTAAAGGATTTGACCGAACGGGGCGCCGGGAACATACTGTGCACGGGGTATTAGGGTGTGAAACAATGTTATTGATTGCAGGTTTGCTTGGCATGGCCGCCGTTGGATCCGTTATGATGATCGGCGTCTTTGGCGAGGATGAAGACGAAGAAACGACCGGTTCCGAAACAGATTTGGACGAGGTCGAGGAAGCGGGCCCGGAAGGGATGATCGAACCTGCCGAGTTTTTCGATGGGCTCGACGACGAGGAATCGGAGTCCGGGTCGATGGACCGTGTTTCCGAAACCCAGAATGCTGACCCCCCGAATACAACACTTCAGCCGCCGGAAACTTCGGTCACGACAAGTGCAGAAGCCGGTGATGCAATCGCAGGCACCGAAGGCAATGATACCTTGTCCGGCGGTGATGGTGCTTCGGTCATTTCTGGCGGTGCAGGCAGTGATGCCATTGCCGGTCAGGGTGGCAATGACGATCTTGCGGGTGACGGTGGCGAAGACTGGATCTGGGCCGGGGACGGCGATGATGCGGTGCGGGGCGGTGAAGATAACGACACCCTGCATGGTGAGGCCGGACAGGATTCGCTGTTTGGCGATGCCGGGAATGACGAATTGTTCGGTCATATTGGTGACGATCTGCTGTTTGGCGGCAGCGGTGATGACCTTCTGACCGATGGCACCGGCGCGGATATGCTGCGTGGCGAGGAAGGCAACGACGGTCTTCTGGGCGGGCATGACGACGACACGCTGGATGGCGGGTTTGGATCTGATACCCTGTTTGGTGGCGCGGGCAATGATGTGCTGGACGGCACAGAGGACGGCGCGGACGAACCGGATTTCCTGAACGGCAATGATGGTGATGACACGATCCTGGCGGATGACGGCGATGTGGTGACCGGTGGCGAAGGTGCAGATGACATCCTGCTGTATTCCGACGCCGAACAGGTTGTGACGTTCATCGATTTCTCCAGCGGCGAAGATCAATTGCTGGTGGTGACCGACGATCCCGATGCGGTGGCGGAAATATCCCTTGTGCCCGATTCGGATGATCCTGATCTGATCCAGATGGAAATCGACGGCGTTGTGGTGGCCATGGTGCGTGGCGGTGCGGACATCACCGAAAGCGATATTTCGCTGGTGACAGAAGAAGAAGCCGCCGTTTACGAGGTGCTGCCGCCGGCGGCCTGACCCGAATATCGTGGTTAAGATTGCGCGGCCTGACGGCGGCGCAACAGCCCCCTTTTCAACAATCGACAAATGCCCTATACGCCCCCATCCGCCATGCATTTTTGCCTGGCGGATTTCTCCACGGGCCCTGCTGGACGACATCCCGGCTTGCGCCATAACCCTTGATCTTCTGAAAGGAGACCCCGATGTCGATTACAGTCGAAGAAAAAGCCCGCGTGATGAAAGAATTCGCCACCAAAGACGGCGACACAGGTTCGCCCGAAGTACAGGTGGCTATCCTGACCTCGCGCATCCGCACGCTGACCGAGCACTTCAAAACCCACAAGAAAGACAACCACTCGCGTCGTGGTCTTTTGAAGCTTGTTGCACAGCGCCGGAAACTGCTGGACTACCTGAAAGGCAAAGAAGAGGCCCGTTACCAGGATCTCATCAAACGTCTGGAAATCCGCCGCTAAGGCCATTTGGCTTTGCGGTCCCGTGGTGGCACAGCTGTGTCGATGGCGGATGAATTTGGAAACGCCTGCCGGTTGGTGGGCGTTTTTCTTTGCCTGATGGCCGTCTGTATCCCGCCCATCTGCGCCAATGGATCGGGCCGGCGTCGAAACGCGCACTTCCCATTGTTGGCAAAATCCTGTATGGCCCCGGCATCTGAGACGTGACGCAGGGACCCCGGCGCATGAAATGATATAGGGGTCGGCGGCAATGGGGCCGCCAATCAATCGGGGACCCGGGATACGCCCGGGAGTGCCCCATACAGGATACGTAAATGTTCAACATTTCGAAGAAAAGCATGCAGTGGGGCGAGGAGACGCTCACACTGGAAACGGGTAAGGTTGCCCGTCAGGCAGATGGTTCGGTCATCGCGACACTGGGTGAAACCAGCGTCATGGCCAACGTGACCTTCGCCAAAAGCCCCAAGCCGGGTCAGGATTTCTTTCCTCTGACCGTGCATTACCAAGAAAAATATTATGCGGCCGGCAAAGTGCCCGGTGGCTTTTTCAAGCGCGAAGCGCGCCCGACCGAAAAAGAAACCCTGACTGCCCGCCTGATCGACCGTCCGATCCGCCCGCTGTTTGTGGATGGCTTCAAGCACGAAGTGCTGGTGATGTGTACGGTTCTGAGCCACGATCTGGTCAATGACCCCGACATCGTTGCAATGATCGCCGCCTCTGCTGCGCTGACCATTTCCGGCGCGCCGTTCCGTGGCCCGATTGCCGGCGCTCGCGTTGGCTTTGTCGATGGCGAATATGTGCTGAACCCGGAAGTCGAGGATATGCAGGATCTGCGCCTCAACCCCGAACAGCGTCTGGACCTGGTTGTGGCCGGCACCAAAGATGCGGTGATGATGGTCGAATCCGAAGCATACGAGCTGTCGGAAGAAGAAATGCTGGGCGCGGTGAACTTTGCGCACGAGCAGATCCAACCGGTGATCGACCTGATCATTTCGCTGGCGGAAGAGGCGGCCAAAGAGCCGTTTGATTTCCAGGCACCGGATTATGCCGACCTGTTTGCAGCCGTGAAGGCCGCCGGTGAAGAGCAGATGCGCGCCGCATTCGCCCTGACCGACAAACAGGAACGTACAACAGCCGTTTCCGCAGCCCGTGACGCCATCAAAGCGTCGCTGACCGAAGAACAGCTGGAAGATGCCAACCTTGGCTCCGCCCTGAAAAAGCTGGAAGCGTCGATCCTGCGCGGTGACGTGGTCAAGACCGGCAAGCGGATTGACGGACGTGGCACCGCCGACGTGCGTGACATCGTCTGCGAAACCGGCCTTCTGCCCCGGACCCATGGTTCGGCGCTGTTCACCCGTGGCGAAACCCAAGGTTTGGTTGTGACCACGCTGGGCACCGGCGACGACGAGCAATTCATCGACGCGTTGCATGGCAACTTCAAATCCAACTTCCTGCTGCACTACAACTTCCCGCCCTATTCGGTTGGCGAAGTTGGCCGTGTGTCTGGCCCGGGTCGTCGTGAAATTGGTCACGGCAAACTGGCATGGCGCGCGCTTCAGGCGGTTCTGCCGGCCCCGACCGATTTCCCCTATACCGTGCGTGTGGTGTCGGAAATCACCGAATCCAACGGCTCTTCGTCGATGGCATCGGTTTGCGGCGGCTCGCTGTCGATGATGGACGCAGGTGTGCCGTTGAAATCGGCGGTTGCCGGTGTGGCCATGGGTCTGATCCTGGAAGAAGACGGCGAATATGCGATCCTGTCGGACATCCTGGGTGACGAAGACCACCTCGGCGATATGGATTTCAAGGTTGCCGGCACCGAAAACGGCATCACCTCGTTGCAAATGGACATCAAGATTGCGGGCATCACACCCGAGATCATGAAAAACGCGCTGGCACAGGCGCGCGATGGCCGGATGCATATTCTGGGTGAGATGTCCAAGGCGCTGACCGGTGCTTCGGAATTCTCGGTCCACGCACCGCGCATCGAGACCATGCAGATCCCAACCGACAAGATCCGTGAAGTCATCGGGTCCGGCGGCAAGGTGATCCGCGAGATCGTCGAGACATCGGGTGCCAAGGTCGACATCAATGACGACGGCATCATCAAGATCGCCTCGGCAGACGGTGAAGCCATCAAACGCGCTTATGACATGATCTATTCGATCGTGGCAGAGCCGGAAGAAGGCAAGATCTACAAAGGCAAAGTTGTGAAAATCGTCGATTTCGGCGCTTTTGTGAACTTCTTTGGCAAGCGCGATGGCCTGGTCCACGTGTCCCAGATCGAAAACCGCCGCCTGAACCATCCGTCGGATGTGTTGAAGGAAGGCCAGGAAGTCTGGGTCAAATTGCTTGGCTTTGATGACCGCGGCAAGGTGCGCCTGTCGATGAAAATCGTCGATCAGGAAACCGGCGAAGACGCGAAGAAAGAAGAAGACGCAGAGTAATCTGCGGATCCTTCAGAAACTTCCAAGGGCCCCGGGCACAATTGTCCGGGGCTTTTTTTATGGAATCTTGCCTGATCGGTCGATCCGGCGCGGCATATACCCTGAGGTCCCGGATCAGGTCCGGGACTGGGTCGTCCTGTTGGGCGCGTTAGCGGTCGCCGAACAGATCCCCCAACCCGCCCAGAACCGATCCTTCGCCCTTGTTGCCGCCGACGCTACCGGCCTGCAGCACACGGTCGGCCAGACGCGAAAATGGCAGACTTTGCAGGAACACGGTTCCCGGCCCGCGCAGCGTTGCCAAAAACAACCCCTCACCACCAAAGACCATCGACTTCAGATTGCCGGCCCGTTCGATGTCATAATCGACACCAGAGGTGAACGCCGCGATACAGCCGGTATCCACCCGCAGCACCTCGCCGGCGCGCAATTCACGTCGGATCAGCGTGCCACCCGCATGAACAAACGCCATGCCGTCACCATTCAGCCGTTGCAGGATGAACCCTTCGCCGCCAAAGAACCCGGCGCCCAGCTTCTTTTGAAACGCAATGTCGGTGCGGGTGCCAAAGGCCGCGCAAAGAAACGCATCTTTCTGGCAGATCAGCTCGCCCCCCAGAGCGGCCATATCCATTGGAATGATCTTGCCCGGATAGGGTGCGGCAAAGGCGACCCGGCGCTTGCCATGCCCGGTGTTGCTGAAATGGGTAAGAAAAATGGACTCTCCGGTCAGCACCCGTTTGCCGACATTCAGCAATGCGCCCATGACGCCGCTGGTCGGGGTGGTGCCGTCGCCCATCTTGCTTTCAAATGTGATGCCGTCTTCCATGTAATTCATTGCACCGGCTTCTGCGATCACGGTTTCGCCAGGGTCCAACTCGACCTCGACAATCTGCATATCGTCGCCAAAAACTTCGTAATCAACTTCGTGGCACAGCATCTGCCTGTCCTTTGTGTCCAAAAATTCGTTTACAAATTCGCATGAATGTTACTTTGATGAAATGGCGGAATACCTGCCCTGTCCCTGTCGGCTTGGCCCCGACAGGGAGCACAGTGGTTTGGGGCGGCGGATTCTGCAAAGTTAATGAGTGGAGGGCGTTCATGTTCAAAAGTCTATTTTCGGTCACTGTCGTCGCGTGCATGGCCCTGGGCATCGCCAATTCAACCCTGGCACAGTCGCCGCGCACCGAAACCGTGAAATTCGAACGCGGGGCCAGCGAGGCGACCATCAATGACCAGATTACCGGACGGGAAATTGCGGTTTATGAGGTCGCGGCCCGCCAGGGTCAGCGATTGAAGGTCCAGTTGGAGCCGTCGAACCTGGAGACATATTTCAACGTCTATGTGCCGGGCAAAGGTCCGGGAATGGAGGCTTGGGCAAACGCGCAATTCACCAGCATAGTTGTCCCGGAAGTGAATTGTTTCGACAGTATCTTGCCGGATTCCGGCGCCTATTCGATCATGGTCTTCATGATGCGATCTGCGGCGCGGCGCGGCGAAGTCTCTGATTTCAAAGTTCACTTCAGCATTGAGTGACGCAAAGACCGCCGGACGTGGTCTCAGATGATCTCATCCTCGTCAAACAGCGGTGCAGCCTCGCGTTGCGCAGACATTTCGTCGACCACCGCTTCGGCCACCGCTTCGGATGGGGTCAGGGCGATATGAAACAGCGCGTCACCTTCGTTCACCACCGGCATGTTGGTGCGACCGATGATGATGCCCTCCATATCACTGATGATCTCTTCTTCGACGTCTCCTGCCGGGTCTGCCACAACGCCCAGCACCTCGCCCTCGGACACATAGTCGCCAATCGTGCGATAGGTGCGCAGCAGCCCGCCCAGCGGCGCACGCAGCCAGCTGGAACGTTCGGACAACAGCGGCGGCGTCTTGGCCTGGGGCACGCCGCGCGCGCCAATCATGTCCAGCGCATGCATCACCCGCAAAACGCCCGACAGCCCAGCCCGCGCAGCATATTCGTCAAACCGCAGGCCCTCGCCGGCTTCATACAGCAAGACATCACAATCCATGTCCTCTGCCGCATGGCGCAGCGATCCCTCGCGCAGTTTCGATTGCAACATGACAGGCGCACCAAAGGCCCGACCCAATTCCGCCAACCGTTTGTTGCCGGGCGTCAGCCGAATCTGCGGCAGGTTCTCGCGCCGGATCGCGGCGGAATGCAGATCAATGCCGATATCCGACCGGGCCACGATTTCGGTCATGAACAGATGCGCCAAACGCGCCGCCAATGATCCCGAGGCATGGCCGGGAAAACACCGGTTCAAATCCCGGCGGTCGGGCAAATAACGCGAATGGTTGAGAAAGCCGAACGAATTGACAATCGGCACCGCCAGAAGCGTGCCGGCCAAGCGCTCCACTGGTTTGGCACGCAGCAGGCGGCGCACAACTTCGACGCCGATGACCTCGTCGCCATGAATGGCGGCCGACACGAACATGACCGGACCGGGACGTTTGCCATGCACCACATGCACCGGCATTGTGACTGGCGTGTGATCCGGCATCTGGCTGACCGGCAATTCAACGCTTTGGCGCGTGCCCGGCGCGATGCGGGTACCACCGATTTCAAAGGCCGCTTGGCTGGTCATTGTGCATTCCTGTCATCCGTTTGATTGCCGATAAGAGATCAGGAAACACTTGTCTACGAATTGCAGCCGTCCAGGCCTTCTTCTGTTTGAAAATATCCCGGGGGAGGCCAAGGGCCGGGGGCAGAGCCCCCTTTTTGCCCGTTGGATTAACCGGGCACCTTGGTTTTCCGCAGATAGGGCAGCACGGTTTCGAATGTGCCGAACTTTTCCTTTGCAGCGTCATTGTTGACCGCTGTCGGGATGATCACATCCTGTCCCACTTCCCAGTTCGCCGGGGTGGCCACGCCATGTTGGGCGGCGGTTTGCAAACCGTCCAATGCGCGCAAGACCTCGGCAAAATTGCGGCCGACATTCATCGGATAGGTCATCGACAGTTTCAGCTTCTTGTCTGGTCCGATGATGAACACAGACCGCACCGTGGCGCTGTCGTTCGGGTTGGGGTTGTCGGGCAGGTAATGTTCGGCCGGCAGCATGTCAAAGGCTTTGGAAACCGCCAGATCCTTGTCCGCGATGATCGGGAACCTCGGCTCGGCGCCGCCCACCACTGCAATGTCTTTCTTCCAGCCGATGTGATCGTCGACCCCGTCCACAGACACGCCCAGCACCTTGGTGCCACGTTTGTCCCATTCATCGGCCAGTTGCGCGACCGCTCCGAATTCGGTGGTGCAGACCGGCGTGAAATCCTTGGGGTGGGAAAACAGAATCGCCCAGCTGTCACCAATCCAGTCGTGGAATGTGATGGTGCCGGTGTCGGTTTCGGCGGTGAAATTCGGCACGGTGTCGTTGATGCGCAGTCCCATGATCGTCTCCTGTCGCTTGCGTGTTTCGGGGGGACCCGAAAATTTGATCAAATTTCTTGTGTCGCATATTGCGACGCTACTGATGTGGTGACACAGTGCCGGGAATCCAAGGGAGGTCAACCTATGATCGAGAAACGCCAATTCTATATCGACGGTGCCTGGGTCGACCCGGCCACCGGCAATGATTTTACCGTGATCGACCCCTCGACCGAGGACAGCTGCGCGGTCATTTCGCTTGGCGATCAGGCCGATACCGACGCCGCTGTGGCCGCCGCCCGCGCCGCATTTGACGGTTGGGCCACCAGCCCCGTGGCGGATCGCATCGCGCTGTTGGAAAAGCTGGCCGCGATCTATCAGGACCGGTCCGATGAAATGGGCGAGGCGATCAGCCTCGAAATGGGCGCGCCAATTGATTACGCCAAGGCCAATCAGGTTGGTGCCGGCTCTTGGCACATGGGCGGTTTTCTCAAGGCGCTGCAGGACTTTAAATGGGAACGCGATTTTACAGCCACTGAAAAACACCTGCTGGAACCTATCGGGGTCTGCGGGCTGATCACGCCGTGGAACTGGCCGATGAATCAGGTGGTGCTAAAGGTCGTTCCGGCGCTTGCGGCGGGCTGTACCGTGGTGTTGAAACCGTCCGAGGTCGCGCCGCTGTCCTCGCTGCTGTTTGCTGAATTCCTGCATGAGGCCGGATTTCCGAAGGGCGTGTTCAACCTGGTGAACGGCGATGGCCCCGGTGTCGGCAGCCAGCTTTCGGTACACAAGGACGTCGATATGATCTCCTTTACCGGCTCAACCCGAGCGGGAATTGCGATTTCCAAGGCCGCGGCGGATACGTTGAAACGCGTCTCGCTGGAACTGGGCGGCAAGGGGGCAAACATCATCTTTGCCGACGCGGATAAAGACGCAGTGAAACGCGGCGCGCGGCATTGTTTTGCCAACTCCGGCCAGTCCTGTAACGCACCGACCCGGATGCTGGTCGAACGGGCAAGATATGACGAAGCGGTGGAAATCGCCGCAGAGGTCGCCAATGCCACCCGTGTTGGCCCGGCGTCCGAAAGCGGGCGGTTCATCGGTCCGGTGGTGTCCGAGGTCCAGTTCAACAAGATCCAAGGCCTCATCGAGGTCGGAATGAAAGAGGCCCGTCTGGTTGCGGGCGGTCCGGGACGGCCCGAGGGGCTGAACCGGGGCTATTTTGTCCGGCCCACGGTGTTTGCCGATGTCAGCAACGACATGACTATCGCCCAGGAAGAGGTGTTTGGCCCCGTCCTGTCGATCCTGCCGTTCGACAGCGAGGAAGAGGCAATCGCAATTGCCAATGACACGCCGTATGGCCTGGCCGATTATGTTCAAACCACGGATGACGACAAACGCCGCCGCGTGGCGCGCCGTCTGCGGGCCGGGATGATCGAAACCAATGGATCGGGCTTTGCCCAGGGCTCGCCTTTTGGTGGGTACAAACAATCCGGCAATGGCCGCGAGGGCGGCACATTCGGGATCGAAGAATTCCTGGAGATCAAAGCGGTCTCGGGTTGGGCGGCGGAATAATTTCGACCGAGTGAAGAGGGCGCGGCGTTTTTCGCCCGCCCTTTTTCGGATAAAGGGTTATCGCAGGTCATCGCATCTGCGCTCTACCTCTGGGCGATGTCCGTTCAGAGCCCGAATTTGCTAGATGCCGCATCATGCGCGACTGTCAGCGATGCGCAGTTAGCGGGCTTTGCAAACAGACGCGGCTAGGGTGCCCTCAAGGGCAAATTCGGCCCACAGCCGCCTTCCACCGACCACGCCGACGCCGTGCCGCAGCTTCACCAGACCGGCCATTCGTCCATAGCGCAGCATAGTCGGAGGATGAAGGTCGGCAGAGCGGGACAAAGCGCTATTTCGCTGCGGCTGCGCCAATGGCTGCTTTGGCGGATGCAAGACTTTCTCTGGCGTTCAGGGCTATCCACGGAGGCGTGAGGTGCAAGTGGACACTTAAGTCTCTCGCTGAACGGTCACATCCGTCGAGGTGGTGTCAATTGTCGGGTGGCCTGAGGTCACGATCAAGTGGCTTGGGTTGATTATGCGGTCACTGTGCTTGGTCCCCGGTTGATTATCATTCCAAGAACTCCACCGTTCATCGTCATCCCAGATGCCGTTTCACAACATTCTGCATCGGGCGTGGTTTGCGACCCAGCAGGCGCTCAAGTGTGGGATCCACCATTGCGAATTCCCCTGCCTGCGCGGCGCGGTAGTAACCCAGAATGACGCTTTTTACCGGTTCCGGTAGGTTGGCTCGCCCCAAGTTCTCGATCATTTCATCTTCGTTGATGATCTGGCGCTTGATTATTCTTCCTGTCACCCCGCTTGCCATCTGCGCGAGGTCAGCAAGGTCAAGCCCCTCGCTGCCGGTGAGGGGTGGCGTCACGCCTTCGAATGTCTCTTTTCCAGCCAGCAAAAGCGCATCGGCTTGTGCCAAGTCTTCATGGGTCGTCCAAGCCACCTTGCTATCCGCCGGCCCCACCAAATTGCCATTCGCAAATCCCTGCGCATTCATATTCATGGCGCTCTCCGCATAGAACCCGTGCCGCATGGACGTCCACGCCAGACCTGAAGCAGTCAACATTGTTTCTGTTGCGGCATGATGGCGCCCAGGCGGGAAATGCGACTGCGCATTGGCCGACACCTGGCTGGTGTAGAGTAGCCGTTCGACACCCAGTTCCTTGGCCACAGAAATCGCCGTTTCGTGCTGTTGCACCGGGTCGCCTCCACTGGAAGCTGCATTTGAGGACACCAGCAGTACTCGGTTGGCACCTTCCCACGCGTGGCGCAGGCTGTCAGCGTCTTCGTAGGCCCCACGCCTTACGCGTACACCACGCGCCGCGAGATCGGCCAATTTTTCCGGGTCACGTACGCTGACTCCGATTTGGTCGGCTGTCACGAGGCGCTGCAGAGCCTCAACCACAAGTCCGCCTAGTTTTCCCGAGGCTCCTGTAATGATGAGCATTGTCAGTCTCCATTTTCTGAAACGCGCCAGGTGGCGCAATAGATAGTGATGATCGACAAGATGACTGTTCTGCATTTATAGGATAAGGTACCTAAATTGGATTGGACTGTTCTCAATGAAGAACAATTTTTCTGCTGATGATCTCACCGTTCTTCTGGCGGTTGTCCGTGAGGGCGGCTTCCGCGCAGCGTCCCAGCGGCTCGGCATAGCAGCCTCAAAGGTTAGCACCACGGTCTCGCGCATAGAAACGCAACTTGGCACCCCCGTGCTACGCCGCACAACGCGCAGCCAGCACCTAACGGAAGCGGGGCAACTTCTGGTGGATCGTGTGGGCCCATTGTTATCTGCAATGGACGCTGCCTGTCAGGGTGTCGCGGCGCTTGGAGGGCAGATACAGGGGCGGTTGACGCTCAACGTGCCGGGGGCGGTCATGCCGGATATATTGCCGCCTCTGCTTGCCGCATATCGCGCGCAGCATCCAGATGTGGAGGTTGAGATTACGGTAGAGAGCGATCTCGTCGATATTGTTGCGGCAGGCTGTGATGCGGGCATTCGCTATGGCAGCGTTTTGGAGCAGGACATGATCTCGATACCGATCGGGCCGCGCAGGCAACAAATGGCGATGGCCGCGTCCCCGGTTTATCTTGAGGCGCACGGGAGGCCGCAAGTTCCTGAGGACCTGACCGCTCATCACGCGGTCCGCTACCGGTTGGACGCGGGCCCATTGCTTCCATGGACGCTGCAAAGCAAAGGACAGTCCGTGAAAGTGGAACCCCAAAACGCGCTTATCCTTAGCGTAGGCGCGCTCAATACTGGTCTTCGATATGCGCATGCGGGATTGGGAATCATACATACCTTCCGCAACTGGCTTGAGGATGATTTCGAAAGTGGAAAGCTGTTGCCCGTTCTACCGGGCTGGTGGTCCGACGTTGAGGGGCCATACCTCTACTATCCGAGCCGCTTTGCTCCAAAACCCCTACGGGCCTTTATCGAGATATGTCAGGCGACACCCGCAGACGCGTAAGCATTCCCTCGCCAGCACCTTATCCGCTTATAGGAACTGCCGAGTGTCGATATGCTGATCTTCCGTGTTTATTGATGCGCAAAGGCTTTTACGGCCCAGTCAATGAACACGCGCACGCGCGGCGACAGGTGTCGGTCGCGTGGATAAAAGATCGACACAGGAGATGGGGACGGTGGTGTGTCTTTGAGCAGTTCGATCAAGCGACCCGCGGCAAGGTCTTCGGCAGCAGAATAGCGTGGTTTTTGGATAATGCCGAGGCCAAGCCGGGCGCAATGCGCCAATGTGTCGGCGCCGCTTACAGTGATTGGTGTCGGGAGTGAGACCGTGCGCAGGATACCATTTTGAACAAATTCGAGCGGCAAGATAGATCCTGTCGCGGTAGAGCGAAATCCGATCATCTGGTGGCCTTTGAGCGCGTCAATGTTTTGCGGTGTGCCGAACCGTTCAAGGTAGGTCGGGGCCGCGCAGGTCACCTCTTCAAGGTCCGTCAATTTGCGACCGGTCATGTTGCTATCGACCGGATCACCCACCCGTATCGTGCAGTCCACACCTTCGCGGACCAGATCAACCAGTCGATCTCCTTCTCCGATATGGATCTCAATGTTCGGAAAACGCGCCATGAAACCTGGCAGCGAAGGCAACAGAAAATGCCGCGCTAGAACACCATGGACTTCAATACGCAGCGTGCCTTTTGGCGTAGTTCCTGCAAAGGCGTCCTCGGCATCTTCAATCTCGGACAGAATTGACAGGCAGCGTTGATAGTATGCTTCACCATCTAGCGTTGGACGCACGACCCGTGTGGTACGGTGAAGCAGGCTCACGCCCAATCGCGCCTCAAGTGCTTTGATCGCATCTGTGACCGTTGATCTTGGCAACCCCAGATCAGTTGCGACTTTGGTAAAACTTCGCAGTTCTACAATCCGAACGAAGACGTTCATGGCATCAAGACGGTCCATTTATTATCCGAATATAAAGAATAATGAAGTCGGATTGTAGTGGATTATTCCAACCATGGGAACGCCTATTGTTCTTAAAGGTTCGGCATGGGGCCGATCAGCGAAAGGACAAAAAAATGGCCACTATCGAAAACAGAACAGCATTGGTGACTGGCGCCTCACGTGGGATTGGCGCGTCGATAGCCGAACGGTTTGCAGCGGATGGATTCAACGTCATCGTCAACTATGCAGGAAGCGAAGCCGCCGCACATCAAATTGTCGAAAAGATCGAAACAGCAGGCGGTAAAGCCATCGCAGCCCAAGCCGACGTGTCGGATGCGGTCGCTATCAAACGGATGTTCGACTCCGCAGAAACAGCCTTTGGCGGGATCGACATCTTGGTCAACAATGCGGGCATTATGAAATTGGCACCTATTGCAGATAGCGATGACGCTCTCTTTGACACTCAAGTCGCAATCAATTTCAAAGGCACGTTCAACCTGTTGCGCGAAGCTGCAAATCGCCTGCGTGACGGCGGTGCAATCGTTAACTTATCGACGAGCGTCGTCGGATTGAAACTTGAGACTTACGGCGTCTACGCTGCGACCAAAGCGGCCGTTGAAACAATGGCAGGCATTATGGCTAAGGAACTTCGTGGGCGGTCGATCACTGTGAACACGGTCGCCCCTGGCCCAACAGCAACGCAGCTTTTCCTAGACGGCAAGCCACAAGAGGTCGTTGAACGTATGTCAAAAATGGCCCCCCTGGAACGGCTCGGGACACCGCAGGATATCGCAAATGTTGTGGCGTTTCTCACAGGACCAGATGCCGCTTGGGTCAATGGCCAGACCTTGCGCGCAAACGGCGGCATAATCTGATCCACCGCATTGGTGGCGTATGCTGTTTAATACGCCTCCAGTGCCTTGCATAAAGTCCGATACTTGAGCCGGTCCTCAAGCGATGTGACCTGCCCCCTGCTGGTCCCTCATTCATAATGAGAGTCTGCAGGTTGAATCTGGGTATTCGGCTTCCGCGTCTGA
>NZ_JAUOSD010000060.1:0-4123 GCF_030548265.1 Marinovum sp. 2_MG-2023
CGAAAAGCCTGACCTCAAAGGCGCTTGCGCCGAATTTGGAAGTCCCAGTTCTGCATTCGCAAACGTCAGTTTTTCAACAGAATCGGCGGGAACCGGACCTTCGCTGCGCCTGCGACAAGAATGCAATCGAGTATCGAAATCGGAACTTCCAAGGAGACCAACGGGGCTTCTCAGCTTCGCTCTATCAACTTGCGGTCCTGTAAATTCCAGGGCGCGGGCATCTACCGATAGAGGGTTACGACAGGCGTGGTACTTGATATGGTGTCGAACAAGAGCTTGTGTTGCAACATTTAGAGCCAGATCCTCGCATGGTTGAATTTGAACCGGCATGTAAAGAAGTCGCGACTGACACCGTCCAATCTGCGATCGAATTCGAAAATGCCCCGAAGCTTGACCCAATTCAAATCGTGGCCACTTACGATGCTGACCAGTGGGAAGATTTTACTCATGAATGGGTGCACTCCCTAAAAGACGATTACATCGACGTTGAGCGCGCAACCGGTGCAGGTGACAAGGGCATTGACGTTGCTGGCTTTTGCGACAACGATCGATTGGCAGGAGAATGGGACAATTATCAGTGCAAATGCTATCAACGAAAGCCGCTTAGTTTTGGCGACGTTTCACCAGAAATCGGGAAGATACTCTGGTACTCATTTTCGGGTGTCTACACCGCACCTAGGTATTGCTATTATATTTCCCCAAAAGGCGCCTCGACCACACTGTCGCTCCTGGTGAACCATGCTCCAAATCTTAAGGCCAAGGTCATTGAGGAATGGAATAAAATGATATCAGGCAAAATCACCGACACTCAGAGGGTTGCGTTGTCGGGAAATTTCCTGAGATACGTGGAAGGGTTCGATTTTCGAATTTTCAGAATTCCCTCAACGCGTTGGACGTTGGAACAGTACAGAACGAAAACTCTGTTTTTCAATGCACGGTTCGGCGGCGGCCTGCCACCGCGACCGAAACCAGAAAAGCCACCTGAAGAGGTCGCGGAAGACGAAAAAACGTATGTGGACTGCCTGCTAGAAGCCTATGCTGAGCACAAAGGCGTCGAAGCTCTTCGAGTCAGTGATCTGCCCAAATGGCGTCCGCTCAATGACCATCTCAAGAGGTCAAGAGAGGCCTTTTTCGACGCCGAGGGGCTACGTGTATTCGTTCGCGACAAAACGGAACCCGGCACGTTTGAGTCTTTGCAAGATGAAATGTATGGCGGGGTTGTAGACACCAGCGATAGGCCTCATAAAGACGGCTTCGAACGGGTCTTGGCCGTTACTGACAAAGCGCAAAGCCTTGCATTGGACGCACACCCGCTGAACAAGGTGGCGCTACCCACAGCACGTAGGGGCGTTTGTCACCAGCTTGCTAATGACGGTAAATTGGTATGGAAGCAGTAGCGGACCGAAAGATTGCACCATTCAACGGCCCAGTTGAAACTGGGATGCGTGCTGTCGTTTGCCTACATGCATGTTTTCCCAATGAGCTGGATATTCAGCGGCTCACGGCGCTAGACTACCTCATTGTGCGGACAAGCCTTCTCGACGGGCCGCCTGATCTTCACCCGTCAACGCCTATCATGACGCCCGTCACGCAGGTGCGCCGCAAGGCGGTGTACGCCGCCCTCGACCTGATGATGTCTCGTGAGTTGGTGGAGCGCACGATCACCGAACAGGGCATCTACTATCGTGCAGGGGAGTATTCTTCGTTCTTTGTTGACGCTCTGAGCACGTCATACGCGCAACAGATGTTGTTCCGCGCAAGATGGATTGCCGACTACTTTACGGCCTACGACGACGAAGCCTTTGAAAGCCTAATGAATGACCTGTTGGATGACTGGGTGGCTGAGTTCCAGGATGAGAACGCGGGCGTCGAATGAAATACTCTGGCCTTCAAATCAAGAGCCTTGCTTTCCATGGGCCTGACAAAAAGCCCGCGGTCGTTCGTTTTCAAGATGGGTTGAACGTCATCTATGGGGCGTCTGACACTGGGAAATCGTTCATCGTTGAAGCCATTGACTACATGTTCGGCGCGAAGGGGCCACTTAAAGATATCCCTCAGGCTGTGGGCTATGACCAGATCCTTTTGGCCCTTCAGTTTTCGGCATCCGATATCATCACAGCTCGACGCAGCATGGATGGTGGCAGCTTTGAGGTTTTTGAAGGCGCGTTTTCTGATGAACTACCCGAAACTGAGGGCCAGGTTCTCAGCGAAACGCATAGTTCAAGAGACTCTGACAATCTGTCGGCGTTTTTGTTGGGAAAAATTGGCCTCACAGACAAGAAGATCAGAAAAAATGCGAAAGACGAGACGCAAAATCTCAGCTTCAGAAATCTGGCGCGCTTATGCATCGTCAACGAAGAAGAGATTATTCAAAAGCGCTCGCCACTTTCCGACGGGAACTACACAGCCGACACCGCCAATACATCGGTATTCCGACTGCTTTTGACTGGCGTCGATGATTCCGCGCTGGTCGCAAGCCAGAAAAAGTCACCGGAAGAACAAAAGCGCGAAGCTCAGTTGGAGTTATTGGACCAACTGATCAGCGAGACCGAGCGCAAAATCAAAGAGATCAGCGGTTCAAAAGATGATCTGACCAGTCAGGAAAAACGCTTGAACGCCGCCATGGATGCCCGATCAAACCAGCTTGCGGTGACAGAAGACTACTATCGGCGCGTGTCTTCTGACCGGCGGAACCTCATGAAGCGCAGGGAAGAGAACCGTAATCGCTACACCGAAGTTGTAACGCTTCTTGAACGCTTCAAGCTGCTGCGTGAGCACTATCACTCTGACATGGAACGCCTGATGAGTATCCGTGAGGCAGGCAGCATTATTGCTACCATTGATGCTGACGTTTGCCCACTCTGTGGAGCAGACGCAGAGCACCACAAATACGGCGCCACGTGCGACAACGACGTGGCGCGAGTGACCGCCGCTGCAGATTCAGAAATCGAGAAAATCGAACGTCGAGCGGAAGAGCTTTCAGAGACAATCGACGCCTTGGTCAAAGAGAGAAATAAGTTGGAGCGTGCGCTTCCCCAGATCGAAGATAACTTGAAGGAAAAGAACACTGAACTGCAGACTGTGATTGCACCTGATCTGCGAAAGCTCAGAACGTCCTATAAAGATCTTGCAGACAAGGGAGCCGATGTACGTGAGGCGCTTGGTCTACTCGACACGAAAAGCGACCTGTTGGACCGTAAGACGCGCCTTGAAAACGCAAATTCCCAAGTGTCAGAATCGAGCGAAACGCCGGTTACCACTCTAACGGACACTATGGTGTCGCCGTTTTCCAAACTCGTGCGTAGGACGCTTCAAGACTGGGGCTTCCCCGGCGCAGACCGAGTACATTTTGACCTTCAAGCCAAGGACCTGGTCATCTCAGGAAAGCCGCGCGTATCGTATGGTAAAGGCCTGCGTGCGATCACTCAGGCTGCCTTTTCAATTTCGCTGATGGAGTATTGTGCGGGTAAGGACTCGCCCCATCCGGGGTTTGTCATTTTGGACTCGCCGTTGCTGTCTTACAAAGAGCCAGAAGGGCCAGAAGACGACCTGTCCAGGAGTGATCTGAACGGGAACTTTTATCGCTTCCTTCTTCAGTTGAAGGGAGATCGGCAGGTAATCATCATTGAGAACGCAGACCCACCTTCGGATGTTGAGCTTGGGAACCGCGTTGAACACTTTTCTGGGATGGAAGCTGAAGGTCGATTTGGACTGTTCCAAGTCTAATCCACTTACGCATTCGCACGTGCAGCGAATGTCCTTTCTGACGGGCTGCAGCGCAGCAGCCAATGACCACGCGAAATGTCGGCTTCGGGCCGTGAGCGTCGATTGTCACTGGGGGCGTATTTTGTTGAAAAACTCCTCCTTGATTGCGGCCTGAACTACTGATTCAATTCCCGCATTGGGCGGGAGGATTTGCGATGATGGGACCAAGGCAGGCGGCGCAGCCGTCGCTGTTCTACGAGTTCTCGCTGGAAGATCATGTCCCTCAGGATCACCTTCTTCGGTCCATCGACCGTGACCTGCCCCCTGCTGGTCCCTCATTTATAATGAGAGTCTGCAGGTTGAATCTGGGTATTCGGCTTCCGCGTCTGACGCAAGCGCGCCGGGCGCGGAGTCTTCA
>NZ_JAUOSD010000061.1:0-3542 GCF_030548265.1 Marinovum sp. 2_MG-2023
TTCGCATCTGTCTGCTCCTTCAGAGTTGGCGCAGACTCTACATTACGGTGAGGGATTTCGCGGGGGGCAGGTCAATGTGGGTTTGGGAAAATTCTATAGCCCACCCAAAATCCTTTCAAAACTTCTGATTGGTGTCCGATCGGGGAATGGGGCGCAGCCCCGTCACTGCCGCTTTGCGGGCTTGTTTGCACAAACAGGCAATCTTGCTTCGCGCCGCTTTGCGGCGGGCAACAGCTCACAAGCTCACTGGGCACCATCCGGCTATGCCGGATCACCCCTCACCGGCGCATCCGCTGACGCAGCTCTGCTGTGAAATGTCGAAGAGCCTCGGCGCTGCGATACCCACGCTGGTCATGCACGTCGATGACCCAGACCGTGTCCTCCGCCACGGTGTAGAGAAACGAGAACACTGTGCCGTGAAGCGGATAAGTGCGGACGCGCGCGCTGTCTTCGTATTTTGAGCCTGCAAACGGATTGTCCCGCAGAACAGCCTCAGCTCGCATCAAAGACGCCACCGCCTTTTTGGCGTTGAGCTGCGGCTGCTCGCGGTAATACCGGCGCATCCACCTGAGCCCGGCCTCAGCGGTGTCGAAGTAGCGAAGATTCATGAGACAGGATTAGGACTTTGGCGGCTGAGCGCTTGGGAAAGGTCTATCGTCCTCGGCCAACATCCACTCATGGATGTCTTCCTCAGGGATTCCCGGCGCACCGCGATCGACCATCTCCAGGCCCAACTCCACCAGTTCTCGGGTGGCTTTGCGTTCCTCAACGAAGTTCCAGATCGCCTGGTTGGCCATATAGGACGCGCTGCGGTCCTCAAAGCTGGCAATCCGCTCCAGCTCTGCCTTGAGGTCGGCGTCGATACGTGTGGTGAAGGAAGCGGTGGGCATAGCTTTCATGATCTCGGGTTAGGACGTTGTCTTACAGTGTAAGTAATTGGGGTCAGATGTCAAATTCCGAGCAGTGAAAAAAGAAAAAAGCCCCACCTCTGGCGATTTCACTTTGTGAAATCTGCCGTAGAGGTGGGATTGAGAGCCATCCGGGGCGGCGTCAGATGGGATCTATGATCCATCTGACGACTGTGCGAACGGTGTTTTTGCGCTTAGAGATCGAAGCTGAGCTGCGTGGGGTGGTCTGGCGGCTTTGCCGCCTCCCCTGCCTTTGGGGCCTCAGCGCTTTGCGCGGCACCGGGTGCGGGCTCTTTTGGGGCCTTTGGCGTCAGGCGCGGCTCTGCCGCGAGCTTTTCTGACCAGAAGCCAAGATGATGCGCCGGGGTGTGCCAAACCTCGCGCACCTCCAGGCTCAGCGTGTTGCCCACTATGATCTCGGCGGGCACGTTCCACAGGCTGAGCTGCACATAGGCCATGAGAGCGGCCAGCCGATCGATGTCGCAGGTCTGCACCCAAAGGGTCTGGGCCGGGTCGTGCTTTGCACCGATCAGCGTTTTGACGACGGCCAGCACCATGCCCCCTGCCCCGTACGCGGGTTCCGAGAGCGTGATGAACGGGCGTCCCTCGTCAAGCAGCTTATCCACGCCCTGGATGCGCGCCATCATCTCGCTGACTTCTGGCGGGGTGAAAAACTGACCCTGATCGCGACTGGCCACTTCCAGTTCCATGTAGAGCGGTGCCAGCATGTCGCGGGGCTCCGGCTCCAGCATGGCCACCAGGTGCGCCAGAAGTTGCGAAACACGTCGTAGCGGTGGCGTTCCGGTGCCATGCGGCGGAACAGTTTCTCAAAGGCGGATTTCGCCGCCAAAGCGGATGGGTCCATAACAGGTTTCCTGGAAAACAGGGCAACCGGTCAGGGACCTACCCCAACCAAGTCGTCCTTGGATGGGGGAAAAGCCTCGGAGGGCTTCTGGAGGTGAGTGTTCCAGGTTTCGGAAATTTGTCAAAGAAACCGGGCTCAAAGATCGAGCCCGAGGTCCTCACGTGCCATCCGGAAGGCTGTTTCCTCGAAGGCGAACCAGGCCAGATTGGTTTTCAGGTCACGCTGAAGGGTCAAGGGTGCGCCAAGCTCGTCCTCTACTTCTTCGCGCAAATCTTCGATTTCCGAGTAGTGGGTATCGAAGAACCCACGGGTGTCGGTGTAGTAGATCAGGCTGCTTATCAAGCCTGACTGACAGCCTCTGACGCGGATCGTCGGTCCAGCCGGAGATGGCCTCTTCTGCCACGGCGGCACGCAGGGTGCCCGGCTCCTGATTGCAGATGGTTTCGAGAACAATCCGGGCCTGATTTGCTGAAAGCGGCTGGTTTTGAGAGCTCATGGTTTATTGGGTTAGGAACTATTGAGCACCGGCATGCGCGACCGATGGCACCAGCGGCGAGGTCAGGGAGGAAGAGGCGCAGATCCTGATTGAGATGATCCGCCAGGACGCGGCTGCCAAGGCTGAGATTTATCAGACCACTTCAGTGTCTGAAACCTAAAGAGCTCTCTGGCGTGGTGTGCGGCCAAACTGCGATGCGTGTCTTGGGCCTATTGCGAATTCGCTAGTGAGCGAAAGCAATCTGCGGCATCCCGTGCGTCGAAGCTGCTGCCCTTGATCAACCAGTCAAAGTGTTCGGTTAATGCCAGAACCCGCTGTTGCCCCCTTAGGGCCAAATAACACTGACCGACATAAAGTACGGCAACGCTTTTTCCGAAAGTCGTAACTGGCGCGCTGTAAAGCTCGTGCATGCCAAAAAAGGAAAATCCGCAGACGCGGATACAACCCATCACCTTGTTCTGCCAGCCGCATCAACTGCTCATGGCGAAACCTGGAATCCAGCGTTGCATAGTATCCGCTGCCCTCTGCAAAGGCCGTAATTTCGTGAAAGGGCAAGGCGATTTCATAGTCGGTTTCACCCGACTTAACCCATTTGAACTGCGGTCGCGATGATGCTTTCACATTGTTCCAATGTAGAAGACGGCAAAGACGAATATTCCCACTCCAGAACATCATCGGTCTTTAACATTTCTGGTAGGGTGGCAGGTACATGGCGCACTTTGCTTCCCGCAGTTTCGCGAAGCCAATCAAGAATTTGAGCATCTGCCGAGGTGCGCTCAGCCGTATTGAGCGTTAGCTCCGAAGCAAGGATATTGCTAGCAAGTTCCGGTTGATTGGTCAGACCGAACAACCAATCGGAACTGATCCCCAGCGCCAAAGCAATATCTGCCGCCAGCTGGGCATTCGGCATTCTGGGACTGTCGAGCGTAAACAGCTGACCAATGGTGGAAGCGTCCACGCCGGTCTTTCGTGCAAGTTCGCTTTTCGAAACGGACTAAGCTTCTATCGCTTCCTTAAACCGTGTCCGGAAAAGTTCACGTCTGTCTCATTTTGCCTTTCTATCTACCTTGCAGATTAAAATCATCAAAGCGAATTTTCCGCAGTGAATTCACCTAATTTTCATTCTGGCCTTAAGTCAATGGGATAAAACAAGACCCAAATTGGATAGCATCATGGAAAGCAAACGAAGATTGGCGCTGACCTGCCCCCCGCGAAATCCCTCACCGTAATGTAGAGTCTGCGCCAACTCTGAAGGAGCAGACAGATGCGAAAG
>NZ_JAUOSD010000062.1:0-3206 GCF_030548265.1 Marinovum sp. 2_MG-2023
TCTTCAAGGAGAACACCCGCATGTTCTATGGCGACGCCAAAGACAGCCTCAACAAACTGCTGCCAATGATCGAGTGATCCGTCGGTGGGTTAAAAATCCACCCTACGTGGCAGGGCGCGAAGCCAATATTCAGGAAACACAGAAATGACCGATACTCTCGAATTGCGCGGCATGACATGGGATCATCCGCGTGGCTATGACTGCCTTGTGGCGGCGTCAGATCGCTATGCTCAGGAAACTAGCGTGCGTATCCACTGGAAAAAGCGCTCGCTTCAGGCCTTTGCCGATCAATCCATTGCCGATCTTGCTGCTGAGAACGACTTCCTCGTGCTTGATCATCCGCATGTCGGGCAAATCGCAGAAAGCCGGTCCCTGCTGGCCCTGCCGGCGTGGCAGGACGTAGCGGGCGGGTCGATGGGCGGCTCTGTCGAAAGCTATGTCTATGGCGACCAGACCTGGGCATACCCGATTGATGCGGCCTGTCAGATGGCGGTGGTGCGGCCCGACAGCGGATTGAAGATGCCGCAGCGGTGGGAGGATTTTCTGACCGCCGATGCGAGCCGGTTCCGGGCGATCACACCGCTTCTGCCGGTTGATGCCCTGGACATGCTGATGACGCTGGTGGCGGCGTGTGGGGAAGAGGTTTTACCTGTCTCGCAAGAGGCTTTTGTAAGTGATATCAATGGCATAGCGGCACTGGACCTGCTCAAGGCGCTCTATAAGCTCGGCCCGGCAGAGGCCTGTGACATGAATCCGATCCGGGTGCTGGAGCTTTTGTCGACAGAACAGGAGTTTGCCATGTCGCCCTGCCTGTTCGGCTATGTGAACTACGCCCGCCCGGGCTTTCGCCCGCATCAGTTGCACTACGTTGACCTGCCGGTGTTTGCCGGTCACGGCACCCGGCGCGGCATTTTGGGCGGCGCGGGGATCGGGGTCTCGGCGCGGACCAAAGCGCCCGAAGCTGCGCTGGATTTCGTGCGCTGGGTGACCTCTGAGCCGGTGCAATCCGGCATTTACCTGGAAAATGAAGGCCAGCCCGCGCATCGCCAGACCTGGGAAATTCGCCGCAAAGATCCGACTTATGCCGGTTTCTTCGACGGGGCCTTTGATACGATGGCCGATGCCTGGACCCGCCCGCGCGACGAATGGTTCCTGCATTTCGTCGACGACGTCTGTGACATCATGTCGAATTTCTTCCTCAGGGACATCGGTTCGGACGATTTCCTGAAACAGATCAACACGCTTTACCGCCATCACATCGCGAAGGGATAAGATCTTGCCAGTTGCTGTTATTACCGGGGGCAACAAAGGCCTCGGGATTGCCCAGACACGGAAATTTCTGGCTGCGGGGTTCGACGTTCACGTCGTCGCCCGCAGCGAAGGCGAGTTGGCCGACCTGTCGGGGCCGGTGCATTTCGTGCAGCATGACCTGAGCCAGGCTGCCGATACCTCCTACCTCGACCGTATTCATGCCGACACCGGGCGCATTGACGTGCTGGTCAACAATGCCGGGATGCACCTGAAAAAGCCGATTTGGGATGTCACGGGGGATGAGCTGGCCCAAGTGATGGACCTGAACGTCAAGGCGATGTTCCTGGCCTGCGGCGCCTATGTGCGACTGCAAAGGGAGCTGGGCGGGGCGATCGTCAACATTTCGTCCATGGGCGGGATCATGGCGTTGCCGTCGGCGGCGGCCTATGTCACAGCCAAGACCGCGGTGATCGGGCTGACCCGGTCCGTTGCGGTGGATGCGGCGCAATACGGCATTCGCTGCAATGCGGTCTGCCCGGGGTTCATCGACACCGACATGACGCGCGCGGTCCTGGCCAAAGACCCCGAGCGACGGGCCAAGATCGAGGGCCGCATCCCGGCGCACACGTTTGGCACGCCGGAAAACGTGGCCGATGTGGTGCATTTCCTGGCCAGCGAGGCCTCGGCCTATGTCAACGGCACCGCCATCCCAGTGGATGGCGGTTATGCCATCGGATTCTAGGAGTTGACCCATGACCTATACCAAGACACTTCTGACAGCGGCGCGCTCCATCGCGGTGGAACAGGCCGAGATGCCCGATACCATCGAAGAGGGCTGGGTTCGGCTGAAACTGGCCACGGCCAGCATCTGTGGCACCGACATGCATTACTTTCGCCATTTTGCCAACGCGGGGTTTCAACTGGATTACCCGGTGACCCTGGGGCACGAGGCGTGTGGGCACGTGGTGGATGCCAATGGCGCGGACCTGGCCGTGGGGCAGTTCGTGGCCATCAACCCGGTAATCGAATGCGGGCAGTGCGACCGGTGCAAGACGGGTGACATCAACATGTGCCCGAACAAGCGTTTTCCCGGATCGGCCACGACCAAGCCGCATATCGACGGGTTCTTCCGTGAATACTTTGATTTTCCGGCGCGTTGCCTGACACCCGTGGCGGATCACGTCAAACCCGATCACCTGACCTTTGCCGAACCCTTGGCCTGTGCCATGCATTCGGTCAATCGGGCCGGCATCACCGCCGGTCAGAGGGTGCTGGTGACAGGCTGTGGCCCGATGGGGCTTCTGGCGACGGTGGGCGCGCATGCGCTAGGGGCCGAGGTCGATGTCACCGACTTGAAATCTGAGGCGATCGAAGCCGCCCGTGCCGTTGGGGCCCGCGCCGGTTTCGTGACCGGGCGCGATGACATGGGTAAACTGGACAACACCTATGACGTGGTAATCGAAGCGAGCGGCTCACCCCATGCCTATAATCAGGCGCTGGCGGCGGTGCGCAAACAGGGGGTCGTGTCGATCCTGTCGCTGATCCAGCCCAGCCAGGTGCCGGTGAACCTCCACCTTCTGGCGCTCAAGGAAATCACGGTGACTGGGTCGATCCTATTCACCAATGAATTTGCCAAGGCAGTTGCGCTAATCACCTCTGGCACGGTGGATTTCGACGCATTGATCGGCGGCCGCTTTGCCGTAGCCGAGACCGGGGCTGCCTGTTCACTGATGGCCGACGGAGGTGCCGTGGGCAAAGTGCTGATCACGGCGGATGTGTAACGCTGGATTTCCTGGCAATTGGTGAAGCCCTGACCGGCTTCATGTACCGCCCTCCGGGGAACGAATTTTTTTAACAGCAGGAGCAGGGAATTTGCGAGGTAGTGTCGCAAAGTTACGGATTTCGGTTGCGTTGCTGGGCGTGTAGAACCAGACCCGACCCTTTCCCGAGACCGC
>NZ_JAUOSD010000063.1:0-2772 GCF_030548265.1 Marinovum sp. 2_MG-2023
CAGGCTTTGCTACCGTCAGCGCTCTTGGTGACATTTCTACTTTGCGGAGCGAGGGACATTTCTACTTGGTTGCAACACAATGTATGGTTTAAACTTACCTATCCTGCCACAAAATATGGTAACCTTCTTGCTTCCGCACTCTTCCCTACTCTAGTCGTTTTGTTGATGAACAATGTGGAAACTTTACCTTGCTAGTGCCATGAAGAAGGCCTAGTTGGTTACCGCCTTATGATATAAACTTCGCTAGTTATCATAAACTAGACGACAGCTCGCATTGAACCGCGCCGGGTTTGCCGGAGGCTGATTGATCTCACGAATGACGCGTCGATAGCTGTGCGCCTTGTCCGTCACAATTGTAACAGGCCGGTGCAGGCGCACGCCCTCGATGGCCTTATTTGAGAAAGGCCCTTACAGCCTTCGCATCACGTCGCACGGTGAGGCAGAAGCAGCCATCTGGCCGGTGGCATAAATGGCCCGCCAGAGATAACGCCACTTACCACCGACACGGTCGGTAGGTCTCGTCGACATGCCAGTCAACACCCATCCCCCCAAACGAATTTTGCCTCCTCCCCTGGCATGCGAACGTGCGAAATTGGGGTTTCCACTACGACGGTGGGCGAAGTAGATGAACCATCATCTAAGGTATCGCCTTTGGGAGCGATTTTGGCCCCCGTTGAATCCAGCGGCAGATTTCATCCGCTTGGGTATACCTTGACGGACAGGGTGGAAGAAGCCTCGTAAGTATGTACATGAGGAGTATGTACATGAGGGTTGATTTGCGTCCATGGACATGCAATTCAACGGACACCACCTTCATGTACATATGGATTGCCCATGACACAGAGCTTAACCAAGACCGTGCTGTATGCCCGCGTCTCGACAGCGGAACAGAATATTGATCATCAGAGGGCGCAGGCTGAGGCCGCTGGCTTTGTCATTGATCAGGTTGTGGCGGATCACGGGGCATCCGGGATCAGCACCACCCTTGCAGAGCGCCGAGAGGGGCGCAGGCTGGCTGATATGCTGCGCCGGGGGGATACCCTTGTGGTGCGGTGGGTGGATCGCCTGGGCCGCAACTACCAGGATGTGACAGACACGATCAGGATGTTCATGCGGCAAGGCGTGATCGTGAAGACGGTTATCAACGGCATGACCTTTGACGGGGCCAGCACCGATCCAATGCAGGAGGCCGTGAGGGACGCTCTGATTGCCTTCATGGCTGCGACCGCCCAGGCGCAAGCCGAGGCCACGAAAGAGGCTCAGAGGGCGGGCATAGACGCCGCCAGGGCCGATGGGACGAAATACCGGGGCGGCAAGCCCAGCTATGACCGCGCGCAATTCCGACGGGTTGTGACCAGGCTGGCAACTGAGGGGAATGTATCGGCCATTGCCAGGGACGAACAGCTGACCCGCCAGACGGTGCTGCGGATACGGGATCACGCGGACAGGTGTGAAGCCGCTTTAGCGAAATGGGGCATGTGACGCGCAGAGGCCAAATAAGGGCCGGTAGGTGAGCGCTCCGCTTTGGGTCACCAACCTAGGCCAAGCACCGCAGGCACCCCTCAGAGAGCGCCATACGGCCCCTCAGGGGTGCTCTAAAGGTCGCGCGCAATTTTTCGGTCATTTTGCCCCAGATTATTACCCTTTCCCGGACCCTATCGTGATGATAGCTATTCAAGATCATATTCGGCGTGGGTTCGGGCCAAATATGTAACCGGCGGTTACAACTTGGTTACATAGTCAAACCGCTGAAATTACTTCTAAAAATCGCAGTATGTAACCGTGTAACCATGTAACCGGGGAGCCTCGCCCATGCGCGCGTGCACGCGCGCGCGTAATATATACTACGCGCGCATGCGGGCACGCGCACACACGCTCACGGGCGAGAATGGTTGGTTACACGGTTACACGGTTACACATAGGTGTATTTATAATTATTTTCAGTTGGTTAGATGTGTAACCGCGATGTAACCGGCGGTTACACTTTCATTTCGTCAAATCTGGCATACTACCAATTGTTGTTGATCGTGGTGTACTGGGTCGCCTATCTTCTGCGGCATTGGCGCAGCATCCGGCGCGCCCGGCGGATTGGATTAAAAAAGGAGCTGATATTGCCTGACCTGCCGCGCGATCCTTCTGGCCTCGCAACCGCCGTGGCATCGGCGCAGACCGCCGGGAAATCGCAACCGGTCAACGGAAGAATGGTCGCGTTTCATCCTGACGCGCTACCGGTCGCCGCTGCTCGGACTGGCCGAAATCGCCGCAGCCTCGCCGCTGGAGCTGCAAGCCAGCCTTGGCGGCGCACCGACTGGCGAGGACAGCAACGAGGGCTGCTGGATGCGGTGCGGATCATCGTGCAGGCAGCAAACTGCCCTGGCACCGTACCTGCACCAGAAGCAGGCAACAGCCATCGACACCGGCGGCGTCGGGCTGATGCAGGTGGTCATTCATGCAGGCGCAGGTAATCGACATTCGGCCAATGAAATAAATTTAGCAACATCAACAACTTAAGGTGAGAGGCCTCAGCGCGTCGGACAAATTACGTCGGAATGACTGATGCAAGCACTTGAAAAAATTGCAAAAACTTCCGTTGTGTCGGCGGGTGAGATACCCGCCGACACCAATCGCGCTAGCGCATCAGCGCATGATCAAAAAAGGGGGGGGGGGCTTCGATGCGCATGAGCCCCCCGGCCCCCCCCGGGCGGGGGGGGGGGGGGGGGCGGGGGGGGGGCGAGGATTTGGGTTTTGGGGGTAAAAAGGGGGGGGGGGGGG